>NZ_JBFAAX010000568.1:0-3690 GCF_040639995.1 Actinosynnema sp. NPDC023658
GTCGCGCCGTGCGCGCTCATCCCTTCACGGCCCCCGCGGTGAGGCCTTCGGTCAGGAAACGCTGCCCGAACCCGTACATGACCGCGACCGGGATGCTGATCAGCAGCGAGGCGGCGGCCAGCTGGCCCTGCGGCACGACGTCACCGAAGATCATCGACTGCATGCCGACGGGCAGCGTCTTGTAGTCGTCCTTGGTGATGAACACGAAGGCGAACAGGAACTCGTTCCACGCGTTGGTGAGCGTGAACAGCGCGACCGCGAGCAGGCCCGGCTTGGCCAGCGGCAACACGATCCGGATGAACGCACCGAACCGCGTGCAGCCGTCGACCAGCGCGGCCTCTTCGAGGTCGGCCGGGATCGACTTGAAGTAGCCGACGAGCAGCCACGTCGCGAACGGCAGGGTGAACGTGGGGTAGGCGAGCACGAGCGACCACAACGAGTCGTTGAGCCCGATCCCGCTCATCATCTGGTAGAGCGGGATGAACAGCAGCGCGCCCGGCATCACGTAGGTCAGCAGGATCGTGACGGTGAAGCTGTCCGAACCCCGGAACTTCAGTCGCGCCAGCGCGTAGCCGGCCAATGCCGCGCAGACCAAGGCGATCACCGTGGACGCGACCGACACCAGGACCGTGTTGACGTACCAGGTGCCGAACGCCCGGCCCGTGAACAGGTTGGTGAACTGCTCGGTGCTCCACGGGGTCGGCCAGAGGTCGTCGGTGCGCGCGACGATCTGGTCGTCGGACTTGAACGCGGTGACCGTCATCCAGTAGAGCGGGGCGAGCACGAAGCCCAGCAGGCCGACGAGCGCGATCCCCGTACCGGTGCCGCTGACCCAGCGCGCGGCCGTCCGGTTGCCGCGCGCGGCGAGCACGGAGACGACCCGTCCCACGGCGACCGAGAGCACGACGAACACGCCCAGCACGAGCGCGGCCTTCCACACGATGTGCGGTGACGCCCAGACCAGCACGAGCACCGAGCCCACGACGACCACCCACGGCAGCGCCCGGCGTTGGGCGGGGGTCAGTCGCCCGCGGCCGGTGTCGCCCGTGCCGGGCAGGTCGCCGCGTCGCATCATCCGCACGAGGATCACCACGAGGACGCCGATGATCGGCAGCATCACCAGCGTGACCGCGGCCCCCGCGCCCAGTTGCAGCTGCTGGATGGCCTTCGAGTAGGCCACCATCACGTACGGGGCGGTGGCGTCCCCCGGTCCGCCCTGGGTCATCAGCCAGATCAGGTCGAAGTTGTTGAACGTCCAGATCGACGACAGCAGCACCGTCACGATCATGATGTTGCGCAGCCCCGGCAGCGTGATGTGCACGAAGCGCTGCCACGGCGAGGCGCCGTCCACCACCGCCGCCTCGTGGAGACCGCTGTCGATGGCCTTGAGCCCGGCGAGGAACGTCACCGTGAAGAACGGGATGCCCTTCCAGACGTTGACCAGGATGACCGCCGGCATCGCGAGCGCGGGGTCGGACAGCCACTCCGCGGGCCACTCGTCGACGAGCCCGATCGCGGCGAGGGCGGGCCCGATCCCGGAGTCGGTGAGCAGGACGTTGACGCTGCCGAAGATCGGGTCGAACAGGGACCGCCAGGTGAAGGCCGTGACGACCGTCGGCATCACCCACGGCAGCAGGATCACCCCGGCGACGACCGTCCGGCCGCGGCGCATGTGGTGCAGCATCATCGCCGCGATGAGACCGAGGATGACCTTGAAGATCTCGGCGTACGCGGTGAAGACGAACGAGTTGAGCACGCCCTTGTGGAACACGGCGTCGTCGATGAGGGCGAGGTAGTTGTCCAGCCCGACGAAGACCGTCTCCGCGCCGTGGCGCTCGGTGGCACTGGTGAAGACCGAGCTGACGATCGGGACCAGGATCAGGCCCGCCACCAGCAGCAGCGTCGGCGCGATGAACACGGCGGCGAGCCGCCAGTCGCGCCCGAGCACCCGCTGCGACGAGGTGCGCGGGGACGACGCGCTCGGCGTCGGACGGACCGGCGCCGAGCGCTGACGTGGGACGGTCACTGCGGGTAGCCCTGCTGCTCGAAGACCTGGACGGTCCGGGCGTGGGTCGAGGCCACGGCGTCGGCCGGCCGGGTGCCCTGGATGACCGACTGCATCATGTCCGTCAGCAGGTAGGCGGCGGTGGCGGCTTGCTCGCCCGGACTCGGGGCCTGGGGGAAGGCGTAGCCGGTCTTGGTGGTCAGGGGGAGCGGCGTGCGGGTCTGCTCCCGCAGCGCGGGGAAGGCCGGGTCACCGCTGGTGTAGTGCGGGTCGGAGTCCCACACCTTGTCCCACGCGGGGTTGACCAGGCACGGTGCCCCCTTCGCGACGCCGAGCAGCGCGCTCCCACCGGCCATGAACTTCGCCACCAGCTTGGCGAGGTCGGGGTTCTTCGCCCCCTTGAACACGACGAACGAGTTGGACTCGCCGTACGCGAGCGGCCGGTCGATCGCCGGTCCGGTGGCGCCGTTGAACGGGTGCGTGTTGGCGTAGACGGGGTTGTTCTTGGTCTTCGAGTCGGCGTAGACGCTGAACTGGTTGAGCGTGAGCCCCAGGATCTGCGCCAGCCAGTTCTCGTTGTTGCTCGAGTCGGTCCAGCTCCCGACCCCGGGCGGCAGCATCGGCGCGTACTTCGGGTTCGTGTAGATGTCGCCGATGAACGTGACGGCGGCGACGGTCTCCGGCGAGTTGAACACCACCTTCGTGCCGGTGTTGTCCGCGATCGCACCGCCGTAGCAGTTGATGACGTTGGTGATGAAGCCGTTGGCGTCACCGGAGCGGTTCACCGTGAGACCCCAGCCGAAGCGCCGCTTCGCCGGGTCGGAGACCTCCAACGCGTGGTCGCGCAGCTCTTCCCACGTGTAGTGCGGTTCGAGCGGGAGGCCCTTCTCCTCGTACCAGTCCTTGCGCAGGTACATCGCGGTCGCGATGAAGTGGTACGGGATCGCGTACCAGCGCCCGCCGAAGACGCAGAAGTTGGCCGCCTCCGTCGCGGGCTCCCCGTAGAGCGCGCGCATCTCGTCGACCACGTCGGTGACGTCGGTGAGGGCGTCGAGGTTGTGCAGCTGGCCGACGAACCGCCGGTCGCTCATGAAGGCCAGGTCGCGGCTGGTGCCGGCCTTCACCTCGGTGTCCATCTTCGCGACCATGTCGCCGGCGTCCCCGGAGACCAGGTCGTTGCGGATCGTGGTGCCGGTGGCCTGCGCGAACGCTTGCAGCGACCTGTCCAAGGCCTGGTTGGCGGCCTCCGAGTACAGCTTCTGCGAGAGCATCCCGACCGACCCGCCGCGGAGCGCGGACGCCTGGTCGAGCAGCGCCTGGGGCACCTGGACGTCGACCTGCGGCACGGCGGGGTCGCTCCCGCACCCGGCGAGGCCGAGCACCCCCAGCGCGCTCATCCCGAGGAACGTGCGCCTCGATAATCCCGCTTTCTCCTCCATGACAACTCCTCTCGTGTCCGATCGAGCGGACGCTCACCGACGGGGCGACGCTGCGACCGGCGGGACAGCGAGGTGAGCGCCGTGCTGCCAGGTCGTCCAGGTGGCGGACGACGTCGAGCTGCTGATGCGTTGTCCTGGCGGCCGTCGTACAGCCCGGACGAGCCGGAAGGGTCGCCGCACGGTGCCGGGCACGCGTCGCGCACGGGCTCCGGCACGGGTGGGGCCGCCCGTTCCGCGGAGTCGGGT
>NZ_JBFAAX010000569.1:0-3690 GCF_040639995.1 Actinosynnema sp. NPDC023658
ACCTCGTCGTCGGAGAGCCCTTCCACGTGGGCGACGATCGCGTCCTGGATCAGGGCCGCCGACTCCGCCACGGTCGGGAAGTCGAACAGGCTGCGCACGGACAGCTCGACGGGGAACCGCTCCGCGACCAGGGCCACGAACCGGGTGGCCAGCAGCGAGTGCCCGCCCAGGTCCGCGAAGAAGTCGTCGTGCACCCCGACCCGCTCCACGCCGAGCAGCTCGCGCCAGATCTCGACGACGACCTCCTCGACCGGCGTGCGCGGCGCGACGTAGTCGCCGGTCGCCGCGGCGGGGACGGTCAGGGCGGCCCGGTCGATCTTGCCGTTCGGCGTGACGGGCAGGCCGTCCACGAACGACCACAGGCCGGGCACCATGTGGTCGGGCAGCCGCCGGGACAGGAAGGCGTGCAGCTCGTCGGCGGGCGCGTCACCGACGACGTGGGCGACGAGCACGCGGTCGGACCCGTCGCGGTCGTGGGCGGTCACCACGGCGGTGCGCACGGCCGGGTGCGCGACCAGCGCCGTCTCCACCTCGCCCAGCTCCACCCGGAACCCCCGGATCTTGACCTGGTGGTCCAGCCGGCCGAAGAACTCCACCACGCCGTCGGCGCGGACGCGGGCCTCGTCACCGGTGCGGTAGACGCGCTCGCCGTCGCCGGTCGGGTCCGGGACGAAGCGCTCCGCGGTCAACGACGGCCGGTCGTGGTACCCACGGGCCACGCCGGGACCGCCGAGCAGCAGCTCCCCGCGCTCGCCCCGCGCCAGCGGCAGGCCGGAGTCGTCCGCGACGAACGCGTGGGTGTTGGCGATCGGGCGGCCGATCGGGATGGCGCCCAGGGTGTCGGAGACGGTCATGCCGCGCAGGGCGCACGCGAACGTCGTGCACTCGGTGGGCCCGTACCCGTTGCTCATCTCCGCGCCGAGCTCCTGGATGACCCGCCGCGCCTGGACGGGCGGCACCACGTCACCGCCCGCGATCACGTGCCGCACGCCGGCCAGCGCCTCGACCCTGGTGTCCACGACGTGCGCGAACAGACCTGAGCTGAGCCACAGGGTGCTCACCCCGTACCGGCGCACGGCGGTCTCCACCGCGGCGGCCGTCGGCGGTCCCGGCGGGAGCACGGCGAGGACCGCGCCGTTGGCCAGGGAGCCCCACAGCTCGAACGTCGACACGTCGAAGCACAGCGAGGTCAGCAGCAGGAACACCTGGTCGGCGTCGAAGTCCGCGAAGTCCGCCCGGTGCACCAGGCGCACCACGCCGCGGTGCGTGACCTGGACGCCCTTGGGCCTGCCCGTCGAACCGGACGTGTACATCGTGTAGATCAGGTTGTCCGGGACGACCGCGACCCGCGGCGCCTCGATCGGACCGGTGGTCAGGTCTACCTCGTCCACGACGACGACTTCCCGCGCCGAGGCGACCCGGTCGACCAGGGACCGCTGCGTGACCGCGACCGACGCACCCGAGTCCGCGACCATGTAGTCGAGGCGGGAGGCGGGGTACTCGGGGTCCAGCGGGACGTAGTAGCCACCCGCCTTGAGGATGCCGAGCATGGCCACGAGCAGGTCCGGTCCGCGTTCCAGGCACAGCGCCACCGGCACCTCGGGGCCCACCCCGTGCTGGCGCAGCAGGTGCGCGAAGCGGTTGGCGCGCAGCTCCAGGTCCCCGTAGGTGAGGTCGCCGCCGTCCCAGCGGACCGCCACGGCGGTGGGACGCGCCGACGCGTGCTCGGCGAACAACTCGTGCACGCACCGGTCCGGCAGCGGCACCTCGGGCCCACGCAGCAGATCAGTCACGCCCGCAGTATCGGACCGCCACCGGAAGCCGCGGCAGAGACGAACCCGCACACTTTCCGGCCGTCGCCCGGCCATCGCCCGGCCATCGCCGGTGCCGGGGACTTCCGTTCCGCCCCCCGGAGCGCCCTCGCTGTGGCACGGTGGCCCGGTGCCGCTCGGGGGGCGTGTCGGGCAGACCGGTCGAGTCGTCGTCGCGCCCGACCTCCGGGTTCCGACGTCCTTGAGAGGGTTCATGGAACACTTACGACACCGCAGCGTGATCACCGTCGCGGCGGTCGCCGCCGGGATGCTCGTCGGGGGCGCCGCGAGCCAGGCCGACCCGACGGCCTCACCGACCTGGTCCGCGACGGCCACCTGCTCGGGGGTGAACGTCCCCCTCGGCGCGGACATCCAGGGTGCCGTGAACGCGAACCCCGCCGGGACGACGTACTGCCTGGCCGCCGGCACCTACCGCCTGTCCGCGCCGCTGGCGCTCAAGACCGGCGACACCCTGTGGGGTGCGGGTCCGTCACCGACGAGCGGCACCGTGCTCTCCGGCGCGCGGGTGCTGACGGGCTGGGTGGCCTCCGGCGCGAACTGGTACGTCAGCGGGGTCCTGCCGCCGTCGTACCAGGACGCCAACGGGCAGTGCGAGAACCTCTCGACCAACCTCTGCCACAAGTTCGAGGACGTGTTCCGCAACAGCACCCAGCTGCTCCGGGTGGCGAGCCTCGACCAGCTCGGCCCCGGCGGCTTCTACCCGGACTACGCGGCCAACCGCGTCTACGTCCGGGACGACCCGGCCGGGGTCACCACGCAGATCGGCCGCACCCCGGCGGCGAACACCGTCGGCGGCGCGACCGACGTCGTGATCCGCGACCTCGGCGTGCGGTACTTCGCCTCGCCCAGCCAGGCCGGCGCGCTGGAGCTCGGCCACCGGTGGAAGGTCTTCAGCGTGGCGACCAGCTACAACCACGCGCTCGGGTTCAAGGTGACCGGCAACGGCGCGTCCTTCACGGCCGGGCGGTCGTCGTACAACGGTCAGCTCGGCGGCGGCGTGAACCGCGGTCGCGACTTCACCATCTCCGACGTGGAGGTCGACCACAACAACGCCCAGGCGCTGTACTGGGTGAGCGACTGGGAGTCCGGCGGCATCAAGGTCACCAACGGGGCGACCGGCGTGGTCGAGCGCGCCAACGTGCACGACAACTTCGGCATCGGGCTGTGGGCCGACGGTCAGGCGGGCGACCCGGCCGTGGCGGACTCGCTGCGCTTCGTGGACTCCAGCGTCGTCCACAACTCCGCCGACGGCGTCCGCTTCGAGATCAGCAGCAACGGCCGGATCTCCGACAACACCGTCACCGACAACGGCTGCGACCTGCTCGGCCGCCGGGGGCCGCAGGCGATCGCGGGCCTGCCCGACGGCGCCGGCATCGACGTCAACACGTCGGTGGGGGTGGTGGTCTCGGGCAACGTCGTCAGCCGCAACCACAACGGCATCGGCGGCCAGGAGCGGCGCAACCGCGAGCTGCACCTGCAACACCTCCGCGTGGTCGACAACACCGTCGACCTGACCAGGTGCGCCAACGACTTCGGCCTCGGCCTCGCCGGCGTGGTCACCGACCAGCGGGCGGACCGGCCGCCGTACTGGGGCGGGACCTTCACCGCCGAGGGCGACAACCTGTTCGTGGGCAACGACTACCGAATCCCCGCGGTCGACGGCGGCCTGAGCGCCAAGCGGTTCGCCTGGAACGGCAGCTACCGCCTCACCTGGGCCACGTGGACCGGCTACGGCCAGGATGCGGGCGGCACGGCCGTGGCCATCCCGTGACGCGGCGCCCGCCCTCGACGCCCGGACGCCCCGACACGGCGGCGTCCGGAGGCAGAGGGCGTCGCTCCGCCCCGCGCCGCGGAGTCG
>NZ_JBFAAX010000570.1:0-3685 GCF_040639995.1 Actinosynnema sp. NPDC023658
CCGGCCAGCAGCCCGGCGCGGCGGCTGTCCCAGTACAGCGGGCGGATGAACGTGGCCTCGGCGTCGTCGAGGCCGCGCTCGAACCGCAACGCCCGTTCGGCGGACCTCGCGGTGTCGTAGGCCATCGAGTACGCCTGGAAGTACAGGCCGGACAACCGGCCCGCCATCCAGCCGTAGAGCTCGGCGTTGCTGAACTTGTCCTTCAGCAGCGCGCCGATGGCCTGGTTGTGGCCGATGTCCTGGGCCAGGACCTCGACCTCACGCCGTGCGATCGCCAGCTGCTGCTCGGCCGCGGCCACCTGGTGGTCGATCTGCGCCAGGTCGCTGGTGGCGGTGGCCAGCTGGAACTCCCACTCCTGGTGGGTGCGCTCCTGCTCGGCGCGCACGCCGAGCAGCTCGCCGGTGACCGAGAACCCCTCGCCCAGCACCTGCGGGATCTCGGCTGCCTCGTCCAGCACGTTCCCGAGGTGGTGCCCGCCCCACGTCGTGCCGACGCTGAACGGCCCGATCGTCGTCTGCGGGACGGCGTGGGCGATGGCCGCGGCGACCTTGAGCACGCCCGAGGTCAGGTGCAGGGCGGCGGCCGTGCCCATGATCCCGATCTGGGCCTGTTCCAGCGGGGTGAGCCCGGACGTGATCAACTGCTGGTAGTGGGCGATCCGCTGGTTGGCCGCGTCACGGCTGGCCCGCAGCTCGGCCAGCGTCGCGTCGGCGGCCTCGACCTGCGCGTCCTTGATCGCCCGGGTCATCTCCAGGATGACGCCCTCCTGCCGGTTCTGCAGCCGGCTGAGCTCCTCGGAGTCGCGCCGTTCGAGCACCGACAGCAGGTCCGCGCCGAACTGGCGGAGCCGGTCGGCCATCTCCTGGGCCCGGCGGAACGTGGCCTCGAACCGGTAGTGCGGCACGGCCACAGCGGCGCCCGCGGCGACGGCCTGGTCCACCCCGACGCCGGCCGCCACGCTGCGGACCAGGTCCATCGGGTCGATCGGCGGCTCGAACAGGGGCAGCGGCTGGCTGATGCCCAGGATGTTCAGCGACTGCCTGATCTTGCGCAGCCGGTCCTCGACCCGGTCCCAGTAGGCGGTGAACACGCTGTTGTCCGGGATCCGGAAGTAGCGGTCGGCCACCCCGGCGTGGACGCTGCCCGGCCCTTCCAGCAGGCGGCCGCCTCCGGTCAGCTCGGCCAGCAGGTCGAGCTCGCCCGGCTCGTCGTCCAGCTCCCGGTAGGTCCGCGACGGGGTGAGCGGCAGCTTCCCGGGCAGCTCGGGCCGCAGGCCCAGCAGGTCCCAGGCGAAGGTGTAGAGCATCCGGGCCTCGTCGATGCTCTCCCCCGTGTACTGGCGGAAGAGCATGTCGCCCCAGTCGAGCAGGTTGTCGAGGTAGGCCATCACCACCGCTCGGCGGTAGGCCACCGGGCGCAGGTCTGCGATGGAGTGCGGGTCGAACGGGTCGTCCCGGTAGGCGTCGAGGAGGCTGTCGCGGTCGCCCACGAGGTCGTAGAACCGCTGGAGGTCCGCGACCAGCGCGGTACGTTCCTGCAACTGCTCGATCGCCTGCACGACGCCGCGCCACAGGCTGCGCTTCGGCTCGCGGATGCGGGGCGTGATGCGGGCTTCCGCGGCGGTCGCGGCGTCCGCGAGCAGCGTGTGCAGCCGCGGTGACGACACCCGGGCGAGGACCGCGAGCTCGTCGTCGTCCAGCGGGCGGTTCTCCCGGAACGCGGGGGTCAGCCGCTCCAGGTCGGCCAGGACCCGGGCCAGCTCGGCGGCCAGCCCGGCCGGTTCGTCGAACCCGGCGGCGGTGAGCCGGCCGGTCAGCTCGGCCATGTCGCGGCGCGACCGGTCGGCCAGGGCGGCGAGGTCCACCGCGAGGAACGGCAGGAACCGCCAGTACCGGCCGGGTTCGGTGGGGTCGAAGACGTGCTCGTACCACTGACGCGCGTCAGCGAACCGCTGCGCGTCGTTCAGCGCCTGCGCGATGAGGACGGGCGCGTGGAAGAAGATCTCCCAGTAGTAGGTCCCGTTGGCGCTCTGGAAGTCCAGGTGAGCGCCGGCGGGCAGCCGGTTGGCCACCACGCGGTCCTCGCGGACCTGGATGGTGTTGCGGTCGGACCGGTCGGTCCGGAACGCCGGGCGCTCATCCAGCTCCTGGCCCTCCGGTGCGAGCAGCGCGGCCACGCCACCGGCCAGCAGCCGCTGGTTGAGCTGCGCGGCCGTGCTCGTGGTCAGCCGGACGACCTCGACGGGCAGCGCGGCCCGCTCGAACGGCCGGGGCACGGCGATCGTGGTCGGGTAGGCGAGGGCCTTGCCGTCCAGGAACAGGTGGAGGCGCTGGTCGGACGCGCTGTCCAGCACGCCGGTGACCTGGCCGAACTCCTCGGGCAGGTCACCCCAGTTGCCCTCGATCGGGGCGAACCCGGTGACGTCGGCCAGGCCGGACGACAGGCGCGCGTAGGAGTCGCCGCTGAACGCGTAACGGCGCTGACCGCGACGGAACACCGCGGTGATCGGCCTCGGCAGGTCCACCGGGTAGCCCTCGTCGATGACGTCGGGGACCGGGCCCTTGTCGGGCAGGGTGTAGCGGACGAGCCGCGTCCCGCTGGTCAGGTACAGGAAACCGCCGTCGACGTGCGCGGAGTCCACCGTGGCCAGTCCGCCGGTGGTCGCGCCGCGGCCCAGGTCCCGGCTCGGCCAGGTCGTCTCGGTGATCCTGGGCTTGCGCGGCGGCCGTCCGTCCGGCGCCTCGACCTTCACCTGGGCGCACAGCTGGGTCGAGTCGTCGAAGTACCAGGACGTGTCGCCCACCCGCAGCGCCGCGCCGATCTTCGACCACTTCGGGAAGGTGTCGTCGCTCTCCGCGATCTTGTGCCCGTGGCTCTCGTCGGGCGCTTGGTAGTGGTTGCCGGAGTACCGGACGTACTCGTCCCCGACGAACAGGTAGGTGAGCCGGCGGTCGGTGTCGACGATGGCCGCGTCGAACCGGGTGAGCCCCGACATCGGGTGGAACAGCGCGGTCGCCGGGACCCCGGTGGCGCCGCCGCGCTCGATCCGGCCGGCGCCGGCCGCGGAGTAGAACCACTCGACGTCGTTGAGGTCGGTGAACGCGGCGTCGATGCGATCCCAGCGCGGGAAGCCCTCGGAGTTGGTCGCGATGTCCATGGGGTAGCCGGGGTCGAGCGTGCCGAACACGCCGCTGTAGCGGAAGTACTGCCCGCCCGAGAACACGTAGGTGTGCTCGCGGTCGCGGTCGCGTCGGCGCAGGACGGCGTCCACCACGCCGGTGCGGGTCAGGTGGGTGGCCCGGCGCCCCCAGCGGTCCGCGGTGGTCCCG
The DNA here is from genome assembly GCF_040639995.1 of Actinosynnema sp. NPDC023658. Lineage (NCBI taxonomy): Bacteria > Bacillati > Actinomycetota > Actinomycetes > Pseudonocardiales > Pseudonocardiaceae > Actinosynnema > Actinosynnema sp. NPDC023658. The sequence continues at coordinate 3,331 of NZ_JBFAAX010000570.1, forward strand.
CCGTCGCCCGGCTTGCCCTTGGTGACGGCCAGGTAGCGGTGGTTCCCGTTGTCGAAGAAGTACCGGGTGCCGCCGGGCAGTTCGACCGCGGCGTCGACCCGGGTCCACCCGGTCAGGCCCAGGCCGCTCAGCGGGACCGGCGCGACCGGGTCGGCCGGCGCCACCACGGCCGGGCGGCACAGGAAGCTGCCGCCCTTGTGGTCGATGCTGAACCACGGGCCGTAGTCGGACCTGCTCGGGCTCGTGAACCGGACCACGCGCGGCCGGTCCTGGCCGTGGCGGGCGACTCGGTCGGCGGCAACATGTCCGCCGCGCTGACGCTGCTGGCCAAGCAGCGCGGTGACGTGGTGTTCCG
>NZ_JBFAAX010000571.1:0-3682 GCF_040639995.1 Actinosynnema sp. NPDC023658
CCGCCGGGCCCACGACCTCGAACTGCCACCCGGTGCGCTGCTCGCGCTGTACACCGACGGTCTGGTGGAACGCCGCGGGCAGGACCTGGACGCCCGGCTGGAGGCGCTGCGGCAGGTCGTGCGCCCGGTCGCGCCGGAGACGGCCTGCGCCCGGATCATGGCCGACCTGGTCGGTGACCGGCCCGCGAACGACGACATCGCGCTGGTGACGATCCGGCGCGGCCCCGACCCGGCCGCACCGGGTCAGTAGTCGACCGCGTCCCGGGTGATCGGGCACGTCATGCAGTGGCCGCCACCGCGGCCCCGGCCCAGCTCGGCGCCGACGATGGTGATCACCTCGATGCCGGCCTTGCGCAGCTCGGAGTTCGTGTGGGTGTTGCGGTCGTAGGCGACGACCACACCCGGCTCCAGGGCGACCAGGTTGTTGCCGCTGTCCCACTGGGCGCGCTCGGAGGCGTAGGCGTTGCCGCCGGTCTCCACGATGCGCAGCTTCGGCAGGTTCAGGGCCTCCGCGACCACGTCGACGAAGGGCAGCTTCTCCTCCGTCACCTCGATCGGGTCGCCGGGGCGCAGGGTGAACGGGTGGATGCCGTCGACGATGTCCGGGAACGTCGTCACGCAGTCGCGGTCGGCGAAGGTGAAGATCGTGTCCAGGTGCATCGCCGAGCGCAGCTTCGGCATGCCCGCGACGATCACCCGCTCGGCGGCGCCCTGCTCGAACAGCGAGGCGGCGAGCTGCGTGATGGCCTGGCGGGACGACCGCTCGCTCATCCCGACCAGCACCACGCCGTTGCCGACCGGCATGACGTCGCCGCCCTCCAGCGTGGACAGCCCCCAGTCCCGCTCCGGGTCGCCCCACCAGACGGTCGAGCCGACGAAGTCCGGGTGGAACTCGTAGATCGCCTTCATCAGCAGCGTCTCGTCGTGCCTGGCCGGCCAGTACAGGGGGTTCAGGGTCACGCCGCCGTAGAGCCAGCAGGTCGTGTCGCGGGTGTAGAGCGTGTTGGGCAGCGGCGGCATCAGGTACTCGGGCACACCGGTCGACTCCCGGGCCAGCGCCAGGTAACCCGGCCGGAAGTCCGACGGCAGGTCCGCGGTGGACAGCCCGCCGACCAGGTACTCGGCCAGCCTGCGGTGCTCCAGGTCCTCCAGGAACGCCCGCGTGTCCGCGACCAGGCCGATCCCGACCTCGTTGGCGACGATCTTGCGGTCGAGCAGCCAGGTCTTCGCGCCCGGCACGTCGAGCGTCTCGGCCAGCAGGTTGTGCAGCTCGACGACCTCCACCCCGCGCTCGCGCATCTTGGCCATGAAGTCGAAGTGGTCGCGGCGGGCGTTCTGCACCCACATCACGTCGTCGAACAGCAGGGCGTCGCAGTTCGTCGGCGTCAGCCTGGTGTGGGCGAGGCCGGGCGCGCAGACCAGCACCTTGCGCAGCGCGCCGACCTCGGAGTGCACGCCGTACGCCGCGGACGGGCGCTGGGCCGTGTCGGTCATGTGCTTGTCCCTCCGTTAGATGACGATCAGGCCGGTGACCAGACCGACGACACCGAGCACGGCCAGGACGACCGCGAGGACGAACAGGGCCAGCTCGCCGGTGGAGAACACGCGCCTGCCCCGTTCCCGCCGTGCCATCACGAACAGGACGGTCCCGGGCGCGTAGATGATGAACGACAGCAGCAGGAACTCGATCCCGGCCGCGAAGATCAGGAACAGGGTGTAGACGACCGCGACGTCCGCGACCGCGACCTCCTTGCGGCGACCGCCGGGGTCGTCGTCGTAGGTCTCGCCGCGGACGCCGAGCCGCAGCGCGTACCCGGCGGCCAGCGCGTACGGGATCAGGGACAGCGAGCTGCACAGCTTGAGGGTGAACGTGAAGGCGTCGTCGGAGAACAGGGTGACGACCAGCACCACCGAGACCAGCGTGCTGGTCATCACCAGCGCCGCGATCGGCACGCCGTGGCGGTTCTCGCGCTTGAGGAAGCGCGGCATGTCGTCGTCCTTCGCGGCGACGAACAGCACCTCGGCCGCCATCAACGTCCACGCCAGGTAGGCGCCGAGCACCGAAATGATCAGGCCGATGCCGATGAACGCCGAGCCCCAGGCGCCCACCACGGACTCCAGCACGCCCATCATCGACGGCTGGCGCAGGCCCGCCAGGTCCTCCTGGGGCAGTGCGCCGTAGGACAGCAGCGTCACCGACGCGAACAGCGCCAGCACGCTGAGGAAGCCGAGCACCGTCGCCCGGCCGACGTCGGTGCGCTTGCGGGCGTACCGGGAGTAGACGCTCGCGCCCTCGACGCCGAGGAACACGAACACCGTCACCAGCATCGTGGACCGCACCTGCTCGAACAGCGCCCCGCCCGACGGGTCCGAGCCGCCCCAGACGTTGGCCGAGAAGACACCGGACCGCAGCGTGACGGCGAGGATCACCACGAACGTCAGGATCGGCAGCAGCTTGGCGATCGTGACGATCCGGTTGATCGCCGCCGCCTCCTTGACGCCGCGGCTGATCAGGTAGTGGAACGCCCACACGCAGACGATCGACACGCCCACCGCGATCAGCGTGTCACCCTCGCCCAGGCCGGGGATCACCGTGCCGAGGGTCGACTTGATCAGCACCCAGTAGCTCGTGTTGCCCACGCACGCGCTGGCCCAGTAGCCGAACGCGGAGAAGAAGCCGGGGAACTCGCCGAACCCGGCCTTCGCGTAGGCGTACACCCCCGCGTCGAGCTCGGGCTTGCGCACGGCGAGGGTCTGGAACACGAACGCCAGCATGAGCATGCCGACGCCCGCCACCGCCCACGCGATCGCCGCCCCGAGCACGCCGGTCGCCTGCGCGAAGTTGCGCGGCAACGAGAACACGCCCGCGCCGACCATCGACCCGACCACCATGGCGGTCAAGGTCATCAACGGCAGCTGCTGCGACTTCTTGGCCTGGGTCACCGTCATCGACGTCATCCCCTCACGGGTCGGCGGGTTCCGCGCCCGCAGGCGGAACCTTCTCGATCCGGAAATCGGTGAACCCGTAGACCACGCTCAGCAGCGGGCTGGCGATGTTGAAGAAGCAGAACGGCAGGTACAGCAGCGTCGGCACGCCCAGCACGGCCCCCATGAAGGCGCCGCACGAGTTCCACGGCACCAACGGCGAGGTCACCGTGCCGCTGTCGGCGGTCAGCCGCGACAGGTTCGTCGGCGCGAGCCCGCGCTTGGCGAACTCCGCCTGGAAGACCTTGGCCGGCAGCACCAGCGCGATGTACTGGTCGCCCGCCACGATGTTCAGCCCGAACGCGGTGGCGAACACCGTGACGAACAGCCTGCCGGTGCTCTCCGCCGCGCGGATCAGCGGCTCGATCAGGCGGGTGATCAGCCCGAACTCCTCCAGCACGGTGCCGAACGTCACCGCCCCGATGATCAGCCAGAGGGTGAGCAGCATGCTGTCCATGCCGCCGCGCGACAGCAGCCGGTCGACCTCCCCGATGCCCGAGTCCATCGAGAAACCCGTGGCCAGCGCCTGCCACACGCCCTGGACCCCGGTCCGCACCGGGTCCAGGCCGGGACGGGCGACGAAGTCGCGCACGACGCCGTGCTGGAGGAACGCACCGACGACACCCGCGAACAACGCCGAGGTCATCAGCGCCAGCGAGGCGGGGACCTTGCGGATCGAGAGCACCACCAGCAGCAC
>NZ_JBFAAX010000572.1:0-3680 GCF_040639995.1 Actinosynnema sp. NPDC023658
CCTGCACGACGGGCAGGTGCTGGCCACCGATCGGGGGTGGCGGCTCATCGACGTCGAGGGAGAGCCCGGGACGCCCATCCCGGGGCGCGCGGCGTGGGACTCGCCGGTGCGCGACGTGGCGGGCGTGCTGCGGTCGTGGGTCTACGCGGCGAGCCGCACGCCCGACCGCGACTGGGTGGAGGCGGCCGAACGGGAGTTCCTGGCGGGCTACGCCGACCGCGCGGGCCGGGCGCCGGACCCCGCGCTGCTGCTGGCCTATCGACTGGACAAGGCGATCTACGAGGTCGGCTACGAGACCCGCAACCGCCCGGACTGGGTGGGCGTGCCGCTGCGCGCGGTCGAGGAGTTCGTGGCCGCGTCGGGGAGGGCGGGGTGACATGCCGACGGACGACGACTTCCGGCTCGTCGCCGAAGGCCGGCACCCGAGGCTGTGGGAGGTGCTGGGCGCGCACGCGACACCCGAAGGCGTGTCGTTCGCGGTCCTCGCCCCCGCAGCCCGGGAGGTGCTGGTGCGCGGCGACTTCGACGATTGGACCGGCCGGGCGATGCACCGGCGCGAGGGTGGTGTGTGGGAGCTGTTCGTGCCCGGCGCGCGGCCGGGCACGCGCTACCGCTACGAGGTGCTGGGCGTGGACGGGAGGTGGCGGGAGAAGGCGGACCCGATGGCGCGGGCCGCGGAGTGCCCGCCCGCCAACGCCTCCGTGGTGTTCGAGTCCGGGCACCGCTGGACGGACGCGGACTTCCTGGCCCGCCGCCGGCGCGACTGGGCCCGTGAGCCGATCAGCATCTACGAGGTGCACCCGGGCTCCTGGATGAAGGGCCTGGGCTACCGGGAGCTCGCGCACCACCTGGCCCGCTACGCACGGGACCTCGGCTTCACGCACGTGCAGCTGATGCCGGTGACCGAGCACCCGTTCGGCGGCTCCTGGGGCTACCAGGTCAGCTCGTACTTCGCGCCCACGGCCCGGTTCGGCGACCCGGACGACTTCCGCTACCTGGTCGACCACCTGCACGGCGCCGGGATCGGGGTGCTGCTGGACTTCGTGCCCGCCCACTTCCCCCGCGACGCCTGGGCGTTGGGCCGGTTCGACGGCACCGCGCTGTACGAGCACCCCGACCCCCGGCGCGGCGAGCACCCCGACTGGGGCACCTACATCTTCGACTTCGGCCGGCCGGAGGTGCGCGGCTTCCTCATCGCCTCGGCGCTGTACTGGCTCCAGGAGTTCCACCTGGACGGCCTGCGCGTGGACGCGGTGTCGTCGATGCTGTACCTGGACTACTCGCGCGGACCCGGCGAGTGGACGCCCAACGCGCACGGCGGCAACGAGAACCTGGAAGCGGTGGCGCTGCTCAAGGAGCTCACCGACACCGTGCGGCGGGAGGTGCCCGGCGCGCTGGTGATCGCGGAGGAGTCCACGGCCTGGCCGGGCGTCACGGCGCCGGACGGCCTGGGCTTCGACTTCAAGTGGAACCTCGGGTGGATGCACGACGTGCTCGGCTACCTGGGCCACGACCCCGTGCACCGCGCCGCCCACCACGGGGAGCTGACCCTGCCCCTCGACTACGCGTGGCACGAGCGGTACGTCCTGCCGCTGTCGCACGACGAGGTCGTGCACGGCAAGGGCTCGCTGTGGCAGCGCCTGCCCGGCGACGACAAGCAGCGGGCCACGGGTCTGCGCGCGCTGCTCGCCTACATGTGGGCGCACCCCGGCAAGCAGCTGCTGTTCATGGGCGGCGAGTTCGGCCAGGTGTCCGAGTGGGACTGCGACGCGTCGCTGCCCTGGGAGCTGGTCGACGACCCCTTGCACCAGGGCGTGCGGGACCTGGTGCGCCGCCTCAACGAGGTCTACCGGCGCACACCGGCGTTGCACGCCACCGACCACGACCCGGGCGCGTTCGCCTGGCACACCAGCGATCCCGAGCGCAACGTGGTGGCGTTCCGGCGCACCGGACCCGACGGGACGCTGCTGTGCGCGGCGAACTTCTCCGGCGTGCCGCAGTCGCTGGACACCGGCGGCGGTCCGTGGACCGTGCTGCTGGCCACCGAGGACGTCCACGCCGCCGTGCACGACGGCGGCCCGCTCACCCTGCCCGCGTCCAGCGTGATGTGGCTCTTTCGGCCGGACTGCACGGAAAATTGCGCACCTGGCGCACTGGAAGCCCGCTGACCGCGTTTCCTTGTCATCGGCACCGCGGCCGGCGATGATTGAATTGTTGGTTCTCCGGAATTCGACACCAGCTCAGGAGAGAACGTGAGCAAGAAAATTCTTTTCGTCCTTTCCGAATTCGGTTACTGGGGGGAGGAGCTGCTCGGGCCGCTGGTGGCCTGCGACCGGCAGGGCTACACCGCCGTGTTCGCGACCCCGAACGGCAAGCGCCCGGTCGCGCTCCCGCCCAGCCTCGACCCCGGCTACGTCGACCCGCCGCTCGGCCGGTCGGTGACCACCCCCGAGGTGGCCGTCGCGGCCAGGGAGCTGGACGAGTCGGCGCGGCTGGACAACCCGATCAGCCTGGCCGAGTGGATCCCCGAGCGGCCCTACGAGAGCGTCCCCAACCCGCTGCGGGCCATGGAGGCGTACTACCGGGAGATCGCGACCCTGGCCGACGACGTCGCGGAGTACGACGCGCTGGTCATCGTCGGCGGCTCGGGCCCCATCGTCGACCTGGCCAACAACGGCCGGCTGCACGAGCTGATCCTCGCGTTCATCCGCGCGGACAAGCCGGTCGTCGGGGAGTGCTACGGCGTCGCGGCCCTGGCGTTCGCCCGCGAGTGGGACGACCGCAAGTCGATCATCTGGGGCAAGCACGTCACCGGGCACTGCAAGGAGTACGACTACAAGGACGGCACCGGCTTCGTCGGCGTCGAGTTCAACATGGGCCCGCCGCCGTACCCGCTGGAGTACATCCTGCGCGACGCCACCGGCCCCGACGGCCAGTTCCACGGCAACGTCGGCAAGGAGACGTCGGTGATCGTGGACTACCCGTTCATCACCGCCCGTTCGACCCCGGACTCGTTCCTCGCCGGTGACAAGCTGGTCGAGGTCCTGGAATCCGGTCTGCGTCGATTCGGCTGGTAAGCGCGAAATCCCGTGGAGGGCAGGTCAATGACCGAACGGTGGGGCAAGAACGCCCTTCTCGAACAATGGCACGCCGACGGGTTGACGACGGTGTTCGGCAACCCCGGCACGGTGGAGCAGGGGCTGCTCGACGCCCTGGAGCACCACCCCGGTTTCCGGTACGTGCTCGGTCTGCAGGAGACCGTCGCCATCGGCATCGCGGACGGCTACGCCCGCGCCACGGCCGGACCCGCCCTCGTGCAGCTGCACACGGGAGTCGGCCTCGGCAACGGGATCGGCATGCTGTACCAGGCGATGCGCGGCCACTCGCCGCTGGTCGTCATCGCGGGCGAGGCGGGCGTCAAGTACGACGCCATGGACTCGCAGATGGCGACCGACCTGGTGGCGATGGCCCGACCGGTCACGAAGTACGCCACGCGCGTCACCCACCCCGACTCGCTGCTGCGCGTCATGCGGCGCGCGGTGAAGACGGCGATGACGGAGCCGCGCGGACCGGTCTTCGTCGCGCTGCCGATGGACGTGCTCGACGCGGTGAACACCGAGTACGCCGTCCGCAGCACCATCCCCAGCCGCGCGGTCCGGCCCGTCCCGGACGAGCTGGAC
>NZ_JBFAAX010000573.1:0-3669 GCF_040639995.1 Actinosynnema sp. NPDC023658
GCCAGGTGTTCGGCTTGCTGAAGAACGTCTCGATCATGTCGATCTCGGGGTTGGCCGACGCGCTGCTGGTGTCCTCCGTACCGACCAGCCACAGGGCCTGATGGCCGCCGCCGCCCACGTCGGACATCTTCGCGCGGACCTCGAAGTAGCCGTACTGCGTGGTGTAGCCGTTGAAGTCCGGCTCGTGGTGGTCGTTGGGCATCGAGTAGTTGAAGCGGTGCCACCAGTCCTTGTTGTAGGTCTGGATGCTGGAGATCTTGACCGTGCCGTCGTACTGCGGGTTCCACGAGGGGGTGTCGGGGTCGAGGCGCTCGGTCAGCACGCCGTTGGCGACGGTGTAGCGCGCCTTGGCGTTCTCCCGGTTGGCCGTCCAGTGCGGCAGGTAGTAGGGCAGCCAGCGGTCGGCGTCCAGCGAGGTGCCGTTGAACTCCTCGGCGAAGTCGAGCGTGTAACCGGATCTGGTGTCCGGGTTGGGCGGGAAGTCGGCCGCCTGCGCGGGTGTCGCCGCGCAGGTGCCGAGAATCAGGACGCCCGCGGACAGGGCTTTGAGGCGGTGTCGGATCACGTGGGGTTCCTTCGGAGAGGTTTCGCAAGGAACTTTCCTTCGAAATGTGACCCGTGACACCGCGCGTTGTCAAGGGGTGACGTCGAACAGCCGCCTGCGCAGCTGGTCGCGCGCCGTCTCGACGGCGCCGATCGTCACGGCGTCCTCGCCCAGCGTCGAGAGCACCAGCGGCGGCACGTCGTAGCAGATGGCGGCCAGGTGCCGCGTGACCGGTTCGAGGATCGCCGACGCCGCCCGCGCCATGCCGCCACCGATGACGACTAACTGAGGGTCCACCGCGAGGACCATCGCACCGATTCCGCCCGCCACGGTGCGAGCGAAGGACTCCACCGCCGCCATCGCGTCCGACTCGGACCGACGAGCCCGTGCGAACACCCATTCGTGCAGGTCGTCGGCACCGGGGGGCAACCCCGCGTCGGAGGCGAGCCGGTAGGGGGCGTCGTGCCACCCGAAGGCGGGGTGCCGGCCGACCTCGCCCGCCGCGCCGGACCGCCCCACGAACGGCCGCCCGTCGACCAGCAGGCCCACGCCCAGCCGGTGTCCGACGTGGACGTACAGCACGTCCGACACGTCTCGCGCGACGCCTACCCGGTGTTCGGCGAGCACGGCCGCGCCGGTGTCCTTGACCGCCTCCACGGGGCAGTTCAGCCGGGTGGCGACCTCCTCGGCCAAGGCGACCCCGCTCCAGTGCGGCAGCGCCACGCTCAACCGCACCACACCGCGCTTGTCGACGATGCCGGGCGTGCCGACGCCCGCGGCCCACAGCGTCCGGTCGTCCGCCGGCACCAGGCGGCGCACCAGGTCGACGGCCGTGTCGATGCGCTCGGCGGCTCCCATGTCTCCCGCGATGGCCGTGCGCGCCGAGGCGACCAGCGCCCCGTCCAGGGTCGTGACCCGGGCCGAGACGGCGTGCGCGCCGATGTCCACGCCGGCCAGGAACCCGGCGTCGGCGTTGAACCGGTACCGCTGGGCGGGTCGCCCGCCGGTGCGCATCACGTCGAACCCGTCGGGCGCCAGCAGTCGCGACTCGGTGAGGGAGGCCAGGATGTCCTGCGCGGTCGGCCGGGACAGGCCGGTCTGCGCGGCGACCGCGCTGATGGTCAGGGGCGGGCCCTCGTAGAGGAGTTGCAGCACGCGACGCGTGTTGAGGTTGCGCAGGGCGCTCTGGTCGCCACCGGGAAGTGCCCTCATCCGAAAGTCCCCTCTTGACGATGTCGCCCTGGTCACCCATCCTAGCCGAACGAAAGTTTCTTTCGAAACCTTCGCCAAGTGCCGACCAGCCCTCCGAGGCACGCTGGTGCCGGCAGGCCGACCAGGAGAAACCATGAGAACCACACGATGGGCCGTCGCGGCGGGCGTGGCCCTGCTCGCCACCGCCTGCGCACCCGGCAGCGGGAACTCGCCGGCCGACTCTCCCACCGGTCCGGTCACCACGGGCGTGCCCGCCGGTGACGTCACGTTGTCGCTGATGTCCACACCGGAGTCCGGCGCCGCCGTCAAGGCGATCATCACGGGCTTCCAGGCGAAGTACCCCAACGTCAAGGTGAACTACCAGGACACCAACTTCGACGACTACAACAAGAGCCTCAACCTCACCCTGGCCTCCGATCAGGCGCCCGACATCGTCCTGCTCAACTCGGTGGGCACCACGGTCAAGGACGGTCTCGTGCGCAGCCTCGCCCCGTACGAGGAGGCGTACGGCTGGGACGAGGTCTACCCGAGCACGCAGCTCGCCCAGTGGCGGGTCGCTCCCAACGGCACCACTCTGGGCGAGGGGGACCTGTACGCGGCGCCGGCCGGGTTCTCCATCGTCGGCGTCTACTACAACAAGGCCAAGGCCGCGCGGTTGGGCATCACCCGTCCGCCCAGCTCCCTGGAGGAGTTCGAGTCGGCGCTGGCCAAGGCCAAGGTCGCCGGCGAGGTGCCGCTCCAACTCGGCAACGCCGAGGGGCACGCCTCGTTCGCCGTGCAACTGATCGGGCAGTCCCAGGACGGCGCGGAGAACGCCGCCAGGTGGACCTTCGGCGCCAAGGGATCGACGTTCGGCACCGCGGGCAACCGCGCGGGCGTGGAGAAGCTCGCCGACTGGGCCGGCAAGGGCTACATCCCGTCCGGCGCCAACGGTGTCGACCTCCAGGGCGCGGTGGACAAGTTCGGCAAGAGCGAAGGTCTGTTCTTCATCGACGGCAACTGGGACGCCGCCAAGATCGGCGCCGCCCTGGGCCCGGACGCCGGGTTCTTCGCCTTCCCCGGCACGAAGGCCACCGCCATCGGCACCTCCGTCGCCTACGCGATCTCCGCGAAGTCCGAGAACGCCGACGCCGCAGCGGCGTTCCTGGACTTCCTGCACTCCTCGCAGGCCTCCGCCGAGCAGTTCAAGATCGGTTTCATGCCCGCCGACCCGGCCGCCGCGCTGCCCGAACCCGGCACCGTGATGGCCGACGTCGTCGCGGCGTGGATGGAGGTCAACACCGACAACGGCCTGGTCGGCTTCAACAACAACGCCACCGCCACCATGAACAAGACCCTCGTCAGAGCCACCCAGGAACTGATCGGCGGCCGCAAGGACCCGGGCGCGTTCATCGATGAGATCCAGAGCGACTGGACCAGGACGCATGGCTGACACCACCCTTGCGGGCACGCGGGCCGCGGCGGGGAGGTCTCCTGCCGCGACCACGCGCCGCCCGACCGCCCGGCGCCGGACCCGACACCGGTGGGTGCCCTTGCTCTACACGGTTCCGGCGCTGGTGGCGTACGTGCTGTTCGTGATCACGCCGTTCCTGCACAGCGTGTGGATCTCGTTCTGGGAGTGGAACGGCGTCGGCGTGGCCGCCTGGGTCGGTGTGGACAACTACGTCGAGGTGCTCACCGACCCGGAGTTGCGTGCGGCGCTGGCGCACGCGTTCGGGTTCATCCTCTTCTACAGCGTGCTGCCCATCGGGATCGGCCTGGTGCTGGCCGCGCTGGTGGCCGCGACACCGTGGAAGGCGATGCCGTTCATCCGCACGGTGCTGTTCCTGCCGCAGATCCTGCCGCTGGTGGCGGTCGGCGTGGTGTGGAAGTGGATCTACAGCGAACGCGGCCCCCTCAACGACGTGCTGTCC
>NZ_JBFAAX010000574.1:0-3662 GCF_040639995.1 Actinosynnema sp. NPDC023658
CCGCATGCCGTCGTCACGCCCGTCGACTGGGCGGAGTTCGCGCCCGCCTACACCCGTCTGCGGCCCGGCAGGCTGCTCACCGACCTGCCCGAGGCGCGGGTGCGGGAGGAGCGGGCCGAGCCTGCCGCCGTGACCGCGGGTCTCGACGTGCTCGACCTGGTCACCACCCACACGGCGGCCGTGCTGGGGCACTCCTCACCGGAGGCCATCGACACCCGCCAGGCGTTCAAGGACCTCGGGTTCGACTCGCTGACCGCCGTCGAGCTGCGCAACCGGCTCACCACCGCGTTGGGACGGCGGCTGCCGCCCACGCTGGTCTTCGACCACCCGACGCCGGAACGGCTCGCCGCACACCTGCGCGGCGAGAGCACGACGGTGGCCCCGACCGCCGCGGCGGCGACGGAGGACCCGATCGTGATCGTCGGCATGGGCTGCCGGTTGCCCGGTGGCGTCGAGTCGCCGGACGACCTGTGGCGGCTCGTGCTGGACGGTGTCGACGCCATCGGTGACTTCCCGACCGACCGAGGGTGGGACCTGGACCGCCTGTACCACCCGGATCCCGACCACCCCGGCACCAGCTACACCCGTTCGGGCGGGTTCCTGTCCGATGCGGCCGGGTTCGACGCGGACTTCTTCGGCATCTCGCCGCGCGAGGCCCTGGCGATGGACCCGCAACAACGGGTGCTGCTGGAAACGGCCTGGGAGACGATCGAGCACGCGGGCATCGACCCGACCTCGTTGCGCGGCAGCCAGACCGGCGTGTTCACCGGCCTGTGGTCCTCGGGGTACGGGGGCGTGGTCGACCAGGCCCCGCGTGACGCCGAGGGCTACCTGGCGACCGGGATCTCACCGAGCGTCACGTCCGGCCGGGTCGCCTACCTGCTGGGGCTGCGGGGTCAGGCGGTGTCGGTGGACTCCGCCTGCTCGTCGTCGCTGGTGGCCATGCACCTGGCGGCCCAGGCACTGCGTTCCGGCGAGTGCGACCTGGCGTTGGCCGGTGGCGTCACGGTGATCGTGAACCCGCTGGGCTTCACCGAGTTCTCCCGGCAACGCGGGCTGGCCGCCGACGGCCGCTGCAAGCCGTTCTCCGCCTCCGCCGACGGCACCGGTTGGGGTGAGGGTGCGGGGCTGGTGCTGCTGGAGCGCCTGTCCGACGCGCGGCGCAACGGTCATCGGGTGTTGGCGGTGGTGCGGGGAAGTGCGGTGAACCAGGATGGCGCGTCGAACGGGTTGACCGCGCCGAATGGTCCGTCGCAGGAGCGGGTGATCCGGCAGGCGCTGGCGAACGCCCGTCTCGAACCGTCCGATGTGGACGCAGTGGAGGCCCACGGGACGGGTACGACGTTGGGTGATCCGATCGAGGCGCAGGCGTTGCTGGCGACCTATGGCCGGGATCGGTCGGTGCCGTTGTGGTTGGGGTCGGTGAAGTCGAACATCGGTCACACCCAGGCGGCGGCCGGGGTGGCGGGCGTGATCAAGATGGTGCTGGCCCTGCGGCACGGCCGGTTGCCGAGGACGCTGCACGTGGACGAGCCGACGCCGCACGTGGACTGGGCCGCCGGGGACGTGCGGCTGCTCACCGACGCCGTGCCGTGGCCGGAGACCGGTCGTCCGCGTCGCGCGGGTGTGTCGTCGTTCGGCGTGAGCGGCACGAACGCCCACGTCATCATCGAGCAGGCGCCATCACAGCCGCTGGTCGAGACGTCGGAGGCGGACGCGCCGTGGGTGATCACCGGCAAGACCGAGCGGGCCGTGCGGGACCTGGCGGCGCGGCTGGATCGGTACGCCGGGTCGGCCGACGCGTCCGCCGTGGCCGGTGCCCTGGCTGGTCGGGCGCGTTTCGAGCATCGTGCGGTGGTGTTGGACCCGGCTGCGGTGGGTGCGTTGGCGGAGGGTCGTGAGCATCCGGGGCTGGTGACCGGCATGGCGTCTCCGTTGGGCAAGTCGGTGTTCGTGTTCCCGGGTCAGGGTGCGCAGTGGGTCGGGATGGGGCGTGAGCTGTACGCGTCGGAGCCGGTGTTCCGGGAGTCGGTGGACGCGTGTGAGCGGGCGTTGGCTCCGCACGTGGACTGGTCGTTGGTCGAGGTGTTGAGCGGTGGTGCGCTGGATCGGGTCGACGTGGTGCAGCCCGCGTTGTTCGCGATGATGGTGTCGCTGGCCGCGTTGTGGCAGTCGCGTGGGGTCGAGCCGGACGCGGTGGTCGGGCACTCGCAGGGTGAGATCGCGGCGGCGCACGTGGCCGGTGCGTTGTCCCTGGAGGACGCGGCCAAGGTCGTGGCGTTGCGCAGCCGGGCGTTGGTGGCGATCTCCGGCCTGGGCGGCATGGTGTCCGTGGCGCTGCCGCCCGACGCGGAGGTGCTGTCCCGGTGGGGTGACCGGCTGTCGGTCGCGGTGGTCAACGCGGCGGACTCCGTGGTGGTGTCCGGCGAACTGACCGCGCTGGCCGAACTCGTGGCGGCCTGCGAGGCCGACGACGTCCGAGCGCGTCACCTCCCGGTCGACTACGCGGCGCATTCCCCGCACGTCGAGGCGGTCCGGGACCGGCTGCTGGCCGACCTGGCCGACATCACGCCCCTGCCGCCCCGAATCCCGTTCCACTCGACCGTCACCGACGGGCCGGTCGGGACCGTGGATGCCGCCTACTGGTACCGCAACCTGCGGGAGCCGGTCCGGTTCGACCGCGCGGTGGCGGCGCTGCTGACCGGTGGGCACGACGTGTTCGTGGAGGTCAGCCCGCACCCGGTGCTGGTGCCCGCGCTGGACGTCCCGCTCGCCACCGGCACCCTGCGCCGCGACCGGGGTGACTTCACCGCCGCTGCCGCCCGCCTCTTCGTGGCCGGTGTCGACGTCGACTGGCCCGCGCCCGCCGCCGGTCACGTCGACCTGCCCACCTACCCCTTCCAGCACGAGCGCTACTGGCTCGCGCCCGCGGCGGGGACCGCCGACGTCACCGCGGCCGGCCTCACCTCGACCGACCACCCGCTGCTGGGTGCCGCCGTCGAACTCGCCGCCGATCACCGCGTGCTGCTGACCGGGCGGTTGTCGACGGAGGCCCACCCCTGGCTGGCCGACCACGCCCTCCACGGTTCGGTGCTGCTGCCCGGCACCGGTTTCGTGGAGCTGGCGCTGCGGGCCGGTGCCCAGGTCGGTCGACCAGTCCTGGACGAACTGCTGTTGGAAGCGCCGATGGCGGTGCGGGGGACCGTGCCGGTACAGGTCTCCGTGGACGGCTCGGCGGTCACGATCCACTCCCGCGCCGACGGGGACTGGGTGCGGCACGCGACCGGCACGCTCGGCGTCGAACCGCCCGCCGCACGTCCCCTGGAGTGGCCGCCGGACGCCGAACCGGTCGACCTCACCGGCTTCTACGACGACCTCGCCGCCCGCGGTTTCGAGTACGGCCCGGCGTTCGAGGGCGTGCGGGCGGTGTGGCGGCACGGTGACGAGCTCTACGCCGAGGTCGCCCTGGCCGGCCCGGACGGGTTCGACCTGCACCCCGCGCTGCTGGACTCCGCGTTGCAGCCGCTCACGCTGGTCGCGGCCGGACGGCTGCCGTTCTCGTTCGCGGGCGTCGCGGTGCTGCGGACCGGGGTGTCGGCGGCCCGCGTCCGCCTGACGCCGACCGGCCCGGACACCTTCCGCGTGCTGCTGGCCACCGACAC
>NZ_JBFAAX010000575.1:0-3655 GCF_040639995.1 Actinosynnema sp. NPDC023658
ACCCACCCCGTGATCCGCCGCAGCACCGCCCGCACCGCCGCCAGGTCACCCCGCGTCGCCGCCGCCGTCAACCCCGGCAACAACAACGCCTGCACCGGCGAGAACACGAACAACGGCACCCTCACCAGGATGAACGCCGACGAGAACGCCAACGCCAACCCCGCCTCGTGCGGCAACCGCGCCGTCACCACGATCGGCGCCACGTTGGCCACCGCCTGCACCAACAACCCCGCCATCACCAACAACGCCAGGCTCTCCACCCGCTCCGACCCCGACCCCCCACCCGACACCGGCTCCGGCCCCGCGACCGCCGCACCCGACCGCAACCACATGCCCCCCGCCACCACACCCACCAACGTCCCCAACGCGAACGTCAACCCGAACGCACCCGCACCGGCCACCCCGACCGCCGCCACCCCGACCGCACCGGCCAACCGCGCGAACCCCTCCCCCGCCAGGCTCGCCGCGTACCCGCTGAACCGGCGCATCCCACCCAGCACACCCCGCGCCAGGTAGATCACCGCCGACGTCACCACCCCCACCAGCACCGCCACGAACAACGACCACGACCCCTTCAACGACCGCTCCACCAACACCGGCGACACCACCGCCAGCACAGCCACCACCACCACCGTCAGCACCACACCCTCACGAGCCACCCGACGCAACGCCCCACCAGGACGTTCACCCCGCGCCAACGCCCGCGACGTCGCATGGCTCGCCTGCTGCTCCAACGACGAGAACACACCCGGACCCACGATGTTCACCAACAAGTAGAACGACGCCACGGCCGCCGCTTCCGCCGCCGGCAACGAATGCCCCGCGATCGCCACGAACGCATAACCCGACGCACCGAGGACCAACGTGCCCAACCCCATGACGACAGCGGGGCTCAACCGACGCGGGGGCATGATGTCTGCGCTCACCGGCAACACAGTAGGCTGCCTCGTCGCCACCTCCTGAAAGCCGGTAGCCCCGGTACTCGGGTGGACCACGGGGGACTAGGGCACAGGGGAAGGGTCGTGGCAAGGGGATGCGTGTTCCGCAGCACCGCAACCTGATCGTCGGTCGTACGAGGTGACCATGAACGGCATCGACATCATGCTCCCCCACTACGGGGACACCTCGTACCTCAAGACCGCCGTCCGCAGCGTCATCGCCCAGGACGACGAACACTGGCACCTCACCGTCGTCGACGACAGCGTCACCGACAACGGCCTGCCCGAGTGGTTCGACTCCCTGCACGACGACCGCATCCACTACCAGCGCAACGACCACAACCTCGGCATCAACGCCAACTTCCAGAAGTGCCTCGACCTCGCCGAGCGCGACTTCGTGGTCGTCATGGGCAGCGACGACGCCATGCTGCCCAACTACATCAGCACCGTCCGCCGCACCACCGCCCGCTTCCCCGACGCCGACGTCGTCCAAGCGGGCGTCGAGGTCATCAACAGCACCGGCCAGGTCGTCCGCCCCCTCACCGACCGCGTCAAGCGCAGCCTCTACGCCCCCGACACCACCACCCCCCGGGTGATGGGCGGCGAAGACCTCGTCGTCAGCCTCCTGCGCGGCAACTGGACCTACTTCCCCTCCCTGTGCTGGCGCCGCGAATCCCTCAAGGACCTCGGCTTCCGCCCCGGCCTGCGCGTCGTCCTCGACCTCGCCCTCATGATCGACCTCGTCGAACGCGGCGGACAACTCGCCGTCGTCCCCGACCTCTGCTTCCAGTACCGCCGCCACGACGCCAGCGTGTCCTCCTCCCTGGCCTCGCTCGGCGGACGCTTCACCGAGGAACACGACTTCTTCCTCGACATCGCCACCCGCATGGACCGCATCGGCTGGCACCGCGCCGCCAAAGCCGCCCGCATGCACCTGTCCTCCCGGCTCCACGCGCTGCTCCTGCTCCCCGGAGCCGTCGGCTCCCGACAGACCGCCAGCGCCAAAGTCCTCATCCGCCACGCATTCGGAACCACCAAACCCGTGAGGAAGTGATCTACGGTGCTGTCGACCGCGCCAGAACAACCGCCGCGGACCAGCCCCGAGCACACCCCGCCGCCGCCGACCACCGCACCACCCCGCCGAGGCGCGCTCTTCGCCGCCGAAGCCGTCGTGTCCGTGGCCGCCGCAGCGCTGACGGTGTTCCTCGCGCGCGGCATCGACGTCAACCCGCTCGACCGGATCGGCCAGGTCAGCGGCCTCGCCGCCCTCCAGCTCCGGTTCGCCGTCATCGCCCTGCTGCTGCTGGTCCTCACCGTGCTCACCGCACGCACCCGCTGGGTCGCCCACGCACCCCTCGCCCGCCGGATCGCCTCCGCCGCGGCGGCAGGCCTGTTCAGCGGCCTCGTCGCCGGCGCCGTCCTCGTCGCCCTGCGCGGCACGCCCTGGGCCCTCAACGCCGCCTACGGCGACTCCGGCGCCCTCGCCACCTGGGCCACCAAGCTCATCGACACCGGCACCATGCAAGCCGACTACCCGCCCGGCTGGATCCACGCCATCGCCTGGTACGCCCAGCTCACCGACACCCCACCCGCCTACGCCCTCAAAGACCTCCAGATCCTCGGCACCGCCCTCTTCGGGCCCCTCGCCTACCTCTCCTGGCGACTGCTGCTGTCCCCCCTGTGGGCCCTCGCCCTCGGCGTCGTCCCCGCCATGGTCCTCATCGACCCCTACAAGCCCTACACCAACCTCATGCTCGTCGTGATGGTGCCGGTCCTGCTCTCCCTGCTCCACCGGCTCCGCCACGCCGCCGACACCCCCTGGCGCGGCATCGTCCTGCGGGCACTCGGCTTCGGCCTCACCCTCGGGCTGGTCTTCCTCGTCTACTCCGGCTGGTTCGTCTGGTCCGCACCCGGCGTGATCCTCTCCGCCCTCGTGCTGTTCCCCTGGCGCACCGCCCGGCTCAAGGGCCTGGTCCTCATCGCCCTCACCGCCGCGACCTTCGTCGCCGTGTCCTTCCGCCACCTGTTCGGCCTCATCACGGCCTCCGGCTCGGTCAAGGACCGCTACTTCTACTGGGACACCTGGTCCGAGCCGACCTACCTGGCCATGTGGCGCAGCGACCTGCCCGGCAGCACCGGCCCCTGGCCGCCCCCCGGTGAGCTCGGCGGCGTCGGCCTGTTCACGATCCTCGCCCTGGTCGGCCTGGCCGCCGCCATCGCCGTGGCCCGCAGCCGCACCGCCGTCATCGTGCTGACCACCGTCTTCGCCGGCGCCTGGCTCCTGCGCTTCCACTTCGGCTCCCAGATGTACGCCGCCGACGCCGTCCAGCTCTACCCCCGCAGCACCGCCGAACTGCTGTACTGCCTGCTGCTGCTCACCGGCTTCGCCGCCTACTACGGCGTGCGCCGCTTCGACGGCGTCGCCCGCGTCCGCGCCGCCTTCGCCAACCCCTCCACCGGCATCGGCGTCCTCACCGCGCTGTTCCTGCTCATCGCCTCCGCGGGCTCCGCCACCGGCGACCGCTACATGCCCCGCACCGACAACTCGCTGGGCTACCTCGCCACCACCTCGCACCTCATCCGGCTCCTGGACGGCAGCTGCTCCCCCTACGCCACCGCCCTGGGCAAGGGCTGCTTCGACACCAACGACCCGAAGTACGGCGAGCTGCTGCTCGAACTCGCGGGCCAGAGCCCGAAGCGCGGCGAGTTCCCGCACC
>NZ_JBFAAX010000576.1:0-3643 GCF_040639995.1 Actinosynnema sp. NPDC023658
CCTTGCGGGTCGCCGGGTCCGACAGCGTCGCCGCGACGGTGTCCTGGGCGCTGCACCTGCTCGACCGCCACCCGGAGGCGATGACCACGCTCCGGCAGGAGGTCGACGCGGTGCTGGACGGCGGGCCCGCCCGCGCCGCCGACCTGCCCCGCCTGCCGCACACCGGGCGGGTGGTCACCGAGGCGTTGCGGCTGTACCCGCCGGGGTGGTTGTTCACCCGGATCACCACCGAGGAGGTGGAGCTGGGCGGGTACCGGTTGCCCGCCGGCACCACCGTCGCGTTCTGCCCGTCCGCGGTGCACCTGCGCGCCGGGCTGCACGACCGGCCGGGTGCGTTCGACCCCGACCGGTGGCTGCCCGAGCGGGCACGAGACCTGCCCCGGGGCGCGTTCGTCACCTTCGGCGGCGGTGCCCGCAAGTGCGCCGGCCAGGACTTCGGCCTGACGGAGAGCAGCCTGCTGCTGGCCACCCTGGCGAGCCGGTGGCGGCTGCGCGGCGCTCGCGGCAGTGACACCCGTCCGGTCGCCCTGTCCACCGCCCTGCGCCCACGACGACTGCTGCTCTCACCGACCTCGACCAGGAGGTGACCCCGTGCCGGACCACGACGTGCTGCCCGACCGCACCCTGACGGTGGAGCTGCCGCCGCGCTACTGCCCGCTGCCACCGGTACGGCACCCCGATGAAGACGTGCTGGCGCGACGGACCGCGGACTGGATCACCGGTTTCGACCTGGCGCTGTCACCACAGCAGGTGGACCGCATGCGCGGCAACGACTGCCCCGGCTTCTACGGCCGGATCATGCCCGACGCGGCCACCGACCGCCTGCAACTGGCGGTGGACTGGTGCACCGTGATGTTCCACTTCGACGACGTCTACTGCGACGAAGGCCCACCGGCACGACGACTCGGGCTGTTCACCGACATGGCCACCAGGATCGCCCGCGTGCTCGAACACCCCGACACCCCGCTGGGCGGACCGGGCGACGTGCTGCTCGCGCCGGTGCGGGACCTCGCCCGGCGGGCCGGCCGGTGGGCCACCCCGACCCAGACCCGGCGCTGCGTCGACGCGCACCGCGCCTGGTTCCTGGCCGTGCTGTGGGAGACCGGACACCGGATCGCGGGCAGCACCCCGAAGCTCGACGACTACGCCCACCTGCGCCAGCACACCGCCGCGGGCGCGGCGACCCTGGCCTGGGCCGAGATCGTCGACGGCGAGGAGATCCCCGACCGCGACCTGACCGCGCCCGCCGTGCGCGCGTTGACCGAACTGGCCTTCACCACCGCGGCCTTCGACGACGACCTGTTCTCCTACGGCAAGGAGCTCTGGACCGCCCACACCGAGAACGTCCCGCCGTCCGGGCTGAGCCTCGTGGAGATCCTGCGCCGGGAACACCACCTCACCACGCCGGAGGCCATCACCCGGTCGGTGGACCTGTGCAACCGGCTCACCCACCGCTTCACCCGGTTGCGCGACCAGGTGACGCCCCGCGCGAGTGCGCCGCTGCGCGCCTACCTCGACCACCTGGCCCACCTGGTACCCGGCAACCTCGACTGGGGCCTGCGCGCCGACCGCTACCGCAATCCCGACGGCCGCCACCCCGACGCGGTCACCACCCTCGCCTCCACCACCCACACCCCGCCCGCCGACACCTCGCCGCCACCGATCCCCTCGATCGCCTGGTGGTGGGACGCCGACCTGGCCTGACCGCTCCGGGAGGCACCGCCGATGCAGCCCAGCCGCCGTCTGTCCGCTCTCGAGGAAATCGTGGCGCGCGCCGGCACGCCCACCGTCCACGGCCCTCTCGACACCGACGCCCTGGCACGCGCCGTGCGGCGGCTGTGCGACCACTACCCCCTGCTCACCTACCGCATCACCCGTGACGGACGCCGACACCGGCTGACCCCGGCACCGGACCGACCACCACCACAACTGCGGCACACCAGCGGTTCCGAACCGTTCGACGCCCCCTTCGCCCCCGGCGACCCGCTGCTGCGCGTCACCCTCACCCCTCTGCCCGACCACACCCACCGATGGGTCCTGGCGATCCACCACGCCATCAGCGACGGCGTCGCCGCCCTGACCCTGACCTCCCTGCTGTGGCAGACCTACACCGCGCTCGTCACCGGGGACCACGAGCCGACACCACCGTCCGAGCCGGCACTGCACCCGGCCACCGACGACCTGCTCGCCCGCCGCCACCCACCGCTCAAGGTCGCCACCTGGCTCGCCCGGCAGGCCGTCGACATCGCCACGCACCGACCGGCGCACCTGCCCGTCCGCGACCCCGGCCCGTCACCCCGGCACGGCGCGCACCTCCACACCACCGAACTGACCACCGCCCAGGCCCACCGGCTCTACCGCACCGCCCGCCGCCACAACACCACCTCGACCGCACTGCTGTGCGCGATCATCCTGTTCGCCGCCCGCAGTCAACTCGCACCGACGCGCCGGCGCCTGTCCCTGGGCGTCACCATCGGCCTGCGCCCCTGCACGACCCCACCCATCCCGGACCACCGCCTCACCACCGCCACCTCGTTCATCCCCATCAACACCACCATCGGCACCCACGACACCCCGGCCACCCTCGCGCGCCTGATCGACCGCCAGTTCGCCACGGCCCGCGACACCGCCCACGCCGAACGCCAAGCGGTGGCCCTGCGCTACCTGCTGCACGCACCCACCCCCATCCCCTGCACCGCGATGCTCACCAACATGGCCACCCACCGCTTCCGCACCACCCTCCCACCGGGCACCCGACTGGCCGGGACATTCGGCTACGCCCCGGCCCCGGGCCCCGTCCCGGCCGTCTTCATCACCCGCGTCGATCACACCCTCGGCGTGCACCTGGCCACACCACGGGCCTGGTACGACGCCGACCAAGCCGAACACCTCGCCCACGCCCTCGACCACCACCTCACCGCCACGGTCGGCGGACCGGAGGCATGAGCGTCGGGAACGCCGTTCGCGTGGTCAACGGCCGCGGCGGCTCGCCGTTCGCGCCGCAAACCCCGGCCACCTGGCGGTCGACGGGTGGAGTGCGTCCGGCAGGCGGGCCGCGACGGCCGGGCGAACCGTTTGCCGCACCGGTGCGAACGTCGGTCACCAGCGTGACGACGTCGATCCGGAGAGGGTGCTCGCCATGACCTCCGCACGTTCAGCCAGCCCGCGCTCGACCGCGGCCCACCACCCGGCACAACGACTCGCCGCCGCCGTCGGCGCGGTGTTCCTCGTGGTCGCCGTCCTGGGCTTCGTCCCCGGCGTGACCACGAACCTCGACCGGCTCGACTTCGCCGGCCACGAGTCGGGAGCCCTGCTGCTCGGGCTGTTCGCCGTGTCGATCCTGCACAACCTCGTCCACGCCCTGTTCGGCGTCGCCGGACTCCTGCTGGCCCGCACACCGGGCGGGGCCGTCGGCTACCTCGTCGTCGGCGGAGTCGTCTACCTCGTGCTGTGGCTGTACGGGATGGTCGTCAACCACGGCAGCGACGCCAACTTCGTCCCGGTCAACACCGCCGACAACTGGCTCCACCTCGCCCTGGGCGTCGCCATGGTGACCCTCGGCCTCGTAACCCGACCGGCGGTGCGCCGCCGGGTGTGAGCTCAACGCCCGCGCCGGCGGGCAGAATCGAGGAGTGGACAACGA
>NZ_JBFAAX010000577.1:0-3643 GCF_040639995.1 Actinosynnema sp. NPDC023658
GGGAACGACGTCGGTGGCGAGAAGTACCGCTTCATCCCGGAGGGCGAGCAGACCGCGGTGTGGCTGATGGGCGGGCTGGCGCAGGTGCGCGTGCCCGGTGAGGCGACCAGGGACACCTTCACCGTGGTGCAGCACACCGGCGCCCGCGGCTACACCACGCCGCTGCACGTGCACGACTACGAGGACGAGGTGTTCATCGTGCTGGACGGCACCTTGCGCATGATCTGCGACGGCGACGAGCTGACCGCCGAGGCCGGGTCGACGATGATTGTGCCCCGGACTCGTCCGCACGGATTCATCACCCTTTCGGAGAAGGCGCGCTTCCTCACCATCCACTGCACACCGGACGAGGGGCGCAAACCCCAGTTCGACCTCTTCCTGGCGGCGGAGATTCCACCCGCCAAGGCATTGACCCTGCCCACGGAGGCGCTCGGACCGGATTTGGACCACGTGATCGCCCTCGGTCGCACCTATGCGTATGGTTACGCGGGCCCCGCCCCGGAACTGTAAGTTCACCCCATAAGGTCAATCGGCCCCGATTGACGCGGTAAACCGATTCTGATACGAGATTAACATGCCACTCAGTGTTCTGTCCCTAATGGTGTGCGTATTCGGCATCACCACCGGCGAATTCGTCATCGCCGGGATCCTGCCGGATGTCGCCGACGGCCTGCACGTCTCCATCCCCGCGGCGGGCCTCCTCGTCACCGCCTACGCCATCGGCATGATCGTCGGCGGCCCGACACTGACGGCCCTCACCGCCCGGTACCCGCGCAAGCGGCTGATCCTGATCCTGCTGCTGGTCGCGGTCGCGGGCAACGTGGCCTCCGCGCTCGCGCCCGTCTACGGCGTGCTGTTCGCGGCGCGCATCATCACGGCGCTGGTCACCTCGACGTTCTTCGCCAACGCGATCGTCATCGCCACGTCGACCGCGCCGCCGGACAAGCAGGCGTCCACGGTGTCGAAGCTCGTCCTCGGCATGAACCTCTCGATGATCCTCGGCGCACCGCTGGGCACCTTCGTCGGCAACAGCTTCGGGTGGCGCGCGACGTTCGCCGCCATCGCCGTGACCTGCGCCGTCGGCCTGCTGATGGTGATGCGCTTCGTGACCGCGGTCGCCAACGACACCACCACGTCCGCGCTCACCGAGCTGCGCGTGTTCCGCATCCCCGCCGTGCAGCTCGCCATCCTGGTCACCGCCGTCGGCAACGCGGGCCTGCTCATCGTGTTCACCTACTTCGCGCCGCTGCTGGTCGACGTCACCGGGTTCACCGCGACCGCGGTGCCGTTCCTGCTGCTCGTCTACGGCGTCGGCGCGACCGTGGGCAACCTCCTGGGCGGCTGGCTGTCCGACCGGGCGCTGATGCCCTCGCAGATCGGCCTGCTGGTGGCGCTGACCGCCGGCCTCGGGGTGATGTGGCTGGTCAGCGCCAACATCGTGGGCACCGCGATCATGGTCTTCGTGGTCGGCGCGCTCGGCTTCTCGGTCGTGCCGGGGATGCAGGCCAGGGTGCTCAAGACCGCCTCGCAGGCGCCGACGCTGGCCATCGCGGTCAACGCGTCGGCCTACCAGCTCGCCGCCGCGTTCGCGGCCTGGCTGGGCGGCCGGGTCATCGACGGCGGCCTCGGCCTGCGGGCGATCTACGTGGTGGCCGCCGGTGTCACCGTCGTCGGCATTCTGGTGAGCCTGTTCGCCTGGTACCGGGACCGCCGGGGCGTGACGGCCCAGAACGTACCCGTGGGGTGATCCGCGTCCGACGCCGCCGCGACGTGGTCCTCTCGACGCAAAGGAGCGCACCATGGCTCGTGAATCGGTCCTGGTCACCGGAGGATGGGCGTCGACCCACCTCGAAGAACCGGGAACGGTGTTCGTGGAAACCGGGAACAGCGATTCCGAATACCGGAAGGGCCACCTACCAGGCGCCGTCTGGATCGGGTGGGACGAGTTCCAGGACCCGTTGCGGCTCGGCGTCATCGACCGCCAGGAGTTCGAGAAGTTGTTGAGCGCGAAAGGCATCGGCAACGACGACACCGTCGTGCTCTACTCGGTGAATTCGAACCTGCTCGCCGCCCTGGCGCTGTGGTACTTCCGGCTCTACGGGCACCGGTCGCTGAAGCTGCTCGACGGCGGCCGGGAGAAGTGGCAGCGCGACGGCCACCCGCTCACCTCCGAGGAGACCGTCCGGCAGGCCACCAGCTACCACGCCGAGGATCCCGACCCCTCGATCAGGGCCACCCGCGACGACGTGCTCGCCGCCATCGGCACCAAGAACCTGGTCGACGTGCGCACGCCCGACGAGTACGCGGGCCGCATCTTCGCGCCGGGGTTCGCGGGTGAGGCGTTCGCACCGGGCAACAACCCGCACGAGGTCGCGCAGCGCGCGGGTCACGTGCCCGGTGCGGTCAACCTGGAGTGGTCGGAGGTGCTCGACGAGGACGGCACCTTCAAGTCCGAGCAGGAGCTGGAGCGGTTCTACACCAGGCTCGACCGCGATCGCGGCTCCATCACCTACTGCTGGGTCGGGGCGCGCTCGGCGCACTCCTGGTTCGTCCTCAGCGAGCTGCTCGGCCGGCCGGACGTCAAGAACTACGACGGGTCCTGGGGCGAGTACGGCTCGCTGGTGGGTGTGCCCGTCGAGCGCGGCGACGGTCCTCGCTGAGCACGCCCCAGCCCGCGCCCCGGCGCCGTCCCGGCGTCGCGGGTACCCACGTCCCGACATCCGAGGAGGCCGGGCACGGGTCACCGCGCCCGACACAGCGATGAATGAGAGAACCGAACCAGCGACCGGTCGGCTGGCGGGCAAGGTCGCCCTGGTGACCGGTGGCAGCTCCGGCATAGGCGAGGGCGCGGCCAAGGCGTTGGCGGGCCAGGGCGCCCGCGTCGTCGTCGCGGCCCGGCGCGAGGCGGAGCTCGAACGGGTCGTCGGCCTGATCACCGAGGCCGGCGGCACCGCCGTCGCGGTGCGCGCCGACACGACCGTGGACGAGGACGTGGCCGCCGCCGTCCGCACCGCCGAGGAGCACTTCGGCAGGCTGGACATCGCCTTCAACAGCGCGGGCGGGCTCGGCGCCGTCGGCCGGGTGACCGAGCAGAACCCGAAGGTCTGGGCCGACGACATCGAGCACATCCTGACCAGCGTCTTCCTGTCCATGCGGCACGAGCTGGACGCGATGCTCCGCGCCGGGGGCGGCGTCATCGTCAACAACGCCTCCCAGCTCGGCCTCGTCGGCGTCGGACTGGGCATCAGCTCCTACGTGGCGGGCAAGCACGGCGTGATCGGGCTGACCCGTGCGGCGGCACTGGAGTACGCGCCCCACAACATCCGGGTCAACGCGCTGGCGCTGGCGTCGGTCGACACCCCGATGTTCCGCGCCACCACGGGCAGCGAGGAGATGGTCCGCCACTTCACCAGCCTTCACCCGTTGGGCCGCATCGCCACCGTGGAGGAGGCCGCCTCCAGCGTGGCCTACCTGGCGGGCGACGAGGCGTCGTTCTTCACCGGCTCGGTCCTGACGATGGACGGAGGGTGGACCGCCCAGTGTCCCCGGTCCACCGATCCCCGCCTGCCGGGACGTGAGGCCGGCAGCGAACCGGGCGTCCTGCCACCGGGCCCCACGCCCGAGGCACGGGCTCGGCACGTCC
>NZ_JBFAAX010000578.1:0-3641 GCF_040639995.1 Actinosynnema sp. NPDC023658
GCGAGCGGTGCTTCCGACCGGTGAAACCCGCGTCCGCCGCCGCCTGCAACGTCTTGTCGCGGTTGCCCATCGCGTCGCTGGTGCCCAGGTAGATCCGCCCGCCGTCGGCCAGGTGCGCGCCCGCGTCGCGGAAGAACCGGCGCTGCAACCCGTAACCGGGGTCCATGACGGCCCGCTCGATCTGCTTGCCGTACTGGCGGTCCTCCGGCGCCTCGATGAACGGGCTGTTCCAGAAGACGACGTCGAACACCTCGGCGGCGTCCACCGCGTCGAACAGGTCGCTGGTCAGCGCCGTGACGCGGTCCGCCACGCCGTGCCGGGCGGCGTTGCGCCGGGTGTTCTCCACGGCCGCGGGGTTGATGTCCAGCGCCAGCACCCGCCGACAGCCGCGCTGCGCCGCGAGGACCGACGCCACACCCGCGCCGCAGCCCATCTCCAGGAACCGGTGGCCCTCCTCGTAGGGCACCCAGGACGCGAACAGACCGGGGCCCGGGTCGGTGTAGGGGGGAAACACCTCGGGCAGCAGGTCCCATTCCATGTCGAGCAGTGAGAACGAGTCCTGGAGGGGATTGTCCGGGTCTTCGATCCGGGTCAGCGTCCAGCTTCCTAATTCGTATCCGAGCTGGTTGTACATGTGCGTGGTTCCTCCGTCGTGGTGGCGTTGGGGGCAACTCCTGAATCGGGTGGGAATTCGCATCGAATGCGTTTCGGACGAAGGGTCACACGGGTGTTCCGCGCTGTCAACGACGGTGCCGGGAATGCGCACCGACACACCTGTTCCGGTGAATTCCGCCCCGGACGGGCGGGGAATCGTCCCGGTTCCGGCAACGGAACTTGCCGCCGCGTCGCCGCCGTCGCCAACCTGGATGGCGGTGATCCCCGACAGTGCGGGGACCACCGGACGTCAGCCCACCGGCAGAACGGACTCGGTCCCAGGCGATGACCACAGAACCCGCCACCACCCCGATGCGGGGTGGTGTCCGATGAGCGCCGAAGCCACCACGCGCACGGCCGCCGCCGACGGCAGGAGGTTGCCGCTGGGCGTATACCTGCTCTCGTTCAGCCTGCTCGCGATGGGCAGCGCCGAGTTCCTGGTCGCCGGCGTGCTGCCGGCGATCGCGAAGGACCTGCACATCACGCTGCCCGCCGCCGGCGCGTTGATCACGGCGTTCGCCATCGCGGTGGTGATCGGTGGGCCGCCGATGGCCGTGCTGACCCTGCGCTGGCCCCGCCGGACCACGTTGGTGGTCACGCAGCTGCTGTTCGCCGCCGCGGTGGCCGTCAGCCTGCTGGTCGACGACTACGCGGTGATCCTGGTCGCCCGGTTCGTCTGCGGCATCGCCTACGCCGGGTTCTGGGCCGTCGCGGCGGTCACCGCGATCAGCCTCGTCCCGCCGGAGCGCACCGCGCGCGCGTCCGGCGTGGTCGTCAGCGGGCTCAGCATCGCCATGATCGCCGGTGGCCCGGCCAGCGCGTTGCTCAGCTACTACACCGGGTGGCGCGGCGGGTTCTGGGCCGTCTTCGCGCTGACCGTCATCGGCGCGCTCCTCACCGCGGCGGCCGTGCCCGCGACCAAGTCCGCCGTGGAACCCGGTGTGCGCTCGGAGCTGCGGGCGATGAAGCAGCCCCGGCTGTACGCGGTCTACGCCGCCACGCTGCTGAGCACCGCGTCCTACATGATCACCTACAACTACCTCGCGCCGCTCCTCACCGACGTCACCGGTCTCGGCGCGGTGTGGGTGCCCGCGGTCCTCACGCTGTTCGGCATCGGGGCGTTCGTCGGCCTGTCGATCGGCGGTCGGATCGCGGACGCCCGGCCGTTCCACGCGCTGCTGATCGGCGCGATCGGGATCGCGGTGTGCTCGGTGCTGCTCGCGCTCCTGGCCGAGTACGACGTCCTGGTGATCGTGATCGTCCTGCTGATGGGCGTCTCGGGCTTCGTGCTCAACCCGGCGATCTACGGCCGGGTGTTCACCCTGGCGTCCCAGGCGCCGACCCTCGCCGGGTCGACCGCGGTCTCGATGTTCCAGCTCGGCATCAGCCTCGTGCCGGTGTTCGCGGGCATCGCGCTGAGCGCCGGCGCGTCCTTCACCGCGATCCCGTGGATCGGTGCGGTCATCGCGGTCCTGACCATCCCGGCGATCCTGGTGGACCGCACGATCACCCGACGCACCACCGCCTCCGCCGCCGTCGACCACGAGTCGTGATGCCGGGCCGCTGAACGGCGGTGCCGGCGTCGGCGGGGGCGCGGACCGCCCACGAGCTTCTCCTGACTTCGTAGCCTCGATCGCTTCAGTGTTGACCGAAGTCACACGTCGGTCGGGCCGCCGTGCGGAGCGGGGGCGGGTACCGCACCCTGAGCCGATGGCCTCCGCCGGTCACGCCGGGTGACGTCGGAGCGGCCGGGCACCGGGAGGTGTGTGGTGGCGTTGGTGGTGGGGCTGGCGATGCTGGTCGCCGGCGCCGAGCTGGTGGTGCGCCAGGGGACCGCCCTCGCCCGCCGGATGGGCGTCAGCCCGCTCGTGGTGGGCCTGACGGTCGTCTCCCTCGGCACCAGCCTGCCGGAGCTGGCCATCGGCCTCAACGCCGCCCACCAGAGCAACGCCGGCCTCGCCGTGGGCAACATCGTGGGCACCAACCTGGTCAACGTCCTGCTCATCCTGGGGCTGGCCGCGGTGATCCGGCCGGTCGTGTTCGCGCCGCGGACGCTGCGCATCGACCTTCCGGTCATGACGGGCGCCTCGGTGCTGCTCTTCGTGCTGGCCCGCGACGGCACGCTCAGCACCAGGGACGGGCTGTGGCTGTGCGGGTACGGGGCCGCGTACCTGGTGTTCCTGGTCGTCCACACCAGGCGGGAACCGCAGGATCCGCCGGGCCTCCCGTCCGACACGCCTGCACCCACGACGCCTGCACCCGACCCGCCTGCACCCACGACGCCGGCGTCCGACAGCCGGGTGGGCGTCCGCCGACGGGTCGTGGTCGAGGTGGTCCTGCTGGTCGTCGGCCTGGCGGTCATCGTCGTCGGCGCCGAGTTCCTCGTCGACGGCGCGGTGCAGCTCGCCCGCAGCTGGGGCGCGAGCGACTCGGTCGTCGGCCTGACCGTCGTCGCGGTCGGCACCTCCGCGCCGGAGCTCGTGACCACGATCCTCTCGACCGTGAGGGGTCAGGACCGGTCGCTCGCGCTGGGGAACCTGCTGGGGTCCAGCGTGTTCAACATCGCGCTCATCCTCGGGCCTACGGTCCTCGCCGCGCCCGGGTCCGTGCCGGTGCCCGACGACGTGCTGGCCCTCGACCTGGTGCTGATGGTCGCCTCCGCGCTGGTGTGCGTGCCCGCCTTCTTCACCCGCAGGCGGCTGAGCCGCTGGGAGGGCGGCGCCTTCGTGACGACCTACGTGCTCTACATGGCCTGGCTGCTCACCACCCGGCTGTAGGCGGGTACCGCCCCCTCGGCGTCACCTCACACGGCGCAGGACAGCGGTCCGCCGTTGTAGGCCACGGCGTCACCGAACGCGGCCACGATGTCCAGCTCCTGCCCGGCGGCGTCGGCGTAGGCGCGGTGCAGGTTGAGCACCAGGCGCTCGGCGTCCGGCAGGTCGGCGAACTCGCCCAGGTCCGCCTCGCGCGCGGCCTGGAGCGGGGTC
>NZ_JBFAAX010000579.1:0-3634 GCF_040639995.1 Actinosynnema sp. NPDC023658
CCCCACCGCCCCCGCCCGCCGCGCGCCCCCCGGGGGCGGCCCCCACCCCCCGCCGTGGGGCCCGACGCCGTCCGCGGGCCGAAGTCATCATCGCGGTGTCAGCGGCTTCCACCGGCCCCGTCGCGCTCATCTCATGGTCGCTGTGAGCCGTCACCGACGTCGCGACCCGCACCAGCCAAGCGCAGGAAGGCGTACACCGTCGTGCCGTGAGCGCTGGTGCGCGTTCGGACGAGATCCGCGAGCTGGTTGACCAGCAGCAGTCCGCGGCCCCTCCTGCTCCGGCGCGGGCGGCCGGCGACCGGCGAGGGGATCGCTCAGCTGTCCGCTGTCCTCGACCGCGCGGATCAGGTGGCTGCTTTCACTCCAGATCCACAACCGGCAGCCGGCACCGGTGTGTCGGAGGCTGTTCGTGACCAGTTCGGTGGCGATGAGCCCGAGGTCGCTTACCGCTCGGCGTCGAGCCCCAACTGCCAGTACTCCACGTCGGTGCGGCCGGCCCAGATCGGTTCGCCGGTGATGCGCACGTGGCCGCTCACGTGGGCGTCGGCG
Source organism: Actinosynnema sp. NPDC023658 (assembly GCF_040639995.1). Classification (NCBI taxonomy): domain Bacteria; kingdom Bacillati; phylum Actinomycetota; class Actinomycetes; order Pseudonocardiales; family Pseudonocardiaceae; genus Actinosynnema; species Actinosynnema sp. NPDC023658. The sequence continues at coordinate 550 of NZ_JBFAAX010000579.1, forward strand.
AACCGGCGCAGCACGGTCGGGATGATCCGGCCCCGGTTGCGGCCGGCGACCTGCATGTCGAGCACCAGCACCTGGGCCGCAGCGGCGCGCAGCAGCCGCATCCTCTCGCCCGGCACCGCCACTGCGACGGGTTGTCCGCTGCCAGACCGTCCAGGACGAAGGGCACGAGCGCCCCCCAGGTACTCCTCATCCGAGGCGTAGAAGAACGCGGGATGGACGAACCCGTCCTCGGTGGACGCATCCACGATGGTCATGCGGCCGATCGCACGCGCAGGTCGAGGAACTTCGGACCGGCGTCGTCGAGCACTGCCTGCCCGTCGCGCGGTTGCGGGTCGGCTCGATGCGGAACCGGCGCGAACAGATCTCTGGTGGGCATGTCCACCTTTCCGCCCGAGGGCGGTCATGCGGTCACCCGCCGCGTGAAGAGGGAAACCGAGCGCCGAGGACTCGGTGTTCGGTCACATGCGGGCGCCCTGCGGAACGCCCACTCCTCCACGTCCGGGCCGGCATAGCCGCACATCGCCGTGGAAGGCGGACCGACCGGGTAGCAGTCGACCGGGCGCTCGTGGCGGGCGACCACGGCCGCTGCTCGGCGCGTGCAGCCGGCGAATACCCTCGACATCGCGAGCCCGCGGTCGTGAGCACCAACCCCCGTGAGCGCTCCTTGTACCGTGACCTGTCCATGCGCGACACGGCAAGGGCGATCGGGACCACCGGACGCGCGCTTCCGTGCAGTGCACCTCCTGTCGACCACCGGAGTCGGACTTCAGCACGACCCCGGCGCTTCCGGAGGTCGCGGAGCCGATCTCGGCGCTGGGGGGAGCGCTGGTGCTGGACCTCTCAGGGTTGGCCTTCTGCGATTCCAGCGCGCTGAGCGCCCTCGTGCGGTTGCACGAGGTGTCGAAAGCCGCGGGCGGCACGTTGTGCCTGGCGGCGCTGCAACCGCAGGTGCAGGCGGGCATCACGATGACGTCGCCGCACCTCATGCCGTCCATCCGCGAGGAAGTCCCGTCCGGTGTGATCGGGACCGCCGACCATGCTTGAGGGCCGCTCCCCCCGACCGGGCTCGGCCGACCAGAGCTCCGGACCCCGGACGCCCTGGGAGCCCTGCGCTACCACGTCCTGACCGACCGGCACCGAGGCGACGTTCACCGGCACCCGCAGAGGTGAAGACCAGAGGGCCTACCGCAGGGCGTCGTAGAGCTGGACCTCCACCGCGTACGTGCCCGACTGCTGCGCGCCGCGACCTTCACCGCCAGGTCGGCGTTGGTGTAGTCGTCCCCGCAACGGCGAGGGGGGGTCGTCGTTGGTCCTGCGGGTCGGACGTCTTCGTCTTCTGTGCGCGGGTGTGGTTGCGGCTGCCCTCGGCGCGAGCGGCGGTCTCGGGCGTTACCCCACGCTCCACCGCTGGTTGGAAGCGCCGGTGCAGGTCCAGAGCTGCACCTTGGTGGCGTTGGCGGTGCCGCTGCCGGCGACGTCCAGGCACAGCCCGGACTGGGCGCTGGTGATGGTGCCGTCGGCGTTGAACCGCCACTGCTGATTGCTCTGGCTGTTGCAGTTCCAGATGACCACCGGGGTGCCGTTGCTCGTGCCCTGGCCGGAGGCGTCGGCGCAGCGCAGGTTGCTCCCGCTGTAGACGGTCAGCGCGCCCGCGCCGGTCCGCGTCCAGAGCTGGTTGGCGCCGCCGTTGCAGTCCCAGATCTGCAGCTGCGCCCCCGGCGTCGTGGTGGCGCCGTTCACGTCGAGGCACTTGCCGGCGCCGACCGCGCGCACCGGCCCGGTGGGCGCGGCGGGACCGGGGGCGTACGCGGCGGCCGTGATGTTGGCCTGCACGGCCTCCTCGGTGGCGTTGGACGGGTAGCCGGAGGTCAGCACACCCTCGTAGAAGGTTCCGGCCCCGGAGACGCTGTTGTCCCCGCCGATGCCCAGGAGGATCGCCCCCTCCTTGTGCATCGGGTGGTAGCCGTTGGGGCGTGGCCCGTCGAACACGGTCGACAGGCCGCCCGACTGGGCGTTGCCGCTGCGGATGGCCCAGTGGTTCGACTCGCCCTTGACGATCGCCGTGACGAAGCGGTGGTTGACGGTGGGGTTGCGGTTGTAGCCCGCGTTCACCCCGGAGAACAGGCCCCACTCGAGGTCGGCCATCACCCACGGGCCGGTGCCGTCGCCGTAGCCCCACTGGCGGTCGGCGCCGAAGTAGACGGTCTCCATGATGCCCTGCCGGTCGGCCTGGCCGTCCGTCTGGGCGTTGCCGTAGTCGAAGCAGCACCAGTTGTTGTAGTGCGCGCCGTCCACGACGGCGTAGATGCCCTCCGGCTGGTCACCGGTCGCGACGCCGTTGGTTTTGTTGTTGCGGTAGCCGGTGCCGGGCGAGATGAACACCCCGTACGCCTTCTGGCCGCCGACGGTGACCGGGGCCGCGGTGGCGTTGGCCAGGTTGTCCCAGCCACCGGGAGCGGGGCCGGGCCAGTAGCCGGGAGGCGCCTGGGTGAGGTGGTTGCCCCGACCGGACTGGTCGTAGAGAGCGGTGATGAGGCACGTCGTGCCGGCGCAGAACGAGTCCTGGGCGGCGGCGTTGGCGACCCCGCCCGCGCTGAGCGGGCCGATGTCGCGCGTGGTGCTGTCCGACGATCGCCGCACCTGGTACAGCGGACCGTTGTACGCGCCGTACAACGCGCGCGTGGTGCTGTGCGCCGCCACGCACGGCGTGTTGCCGGCCGCGTAGATGTCGCACGGTCCCTGGGTCGCGCCTCGCGCCGGGGTGGCGAACGGCACCGTGGCGGCGAAGGGCACCGCGACGAGCGCAATTCCGGTCACGAGTGCCACGGCCAGCCGTGTGACGCCTCGAACTCGCACGACTCCTCCTCCGGGTGGGCAGGTCGAGCGCAGCAGGCGGTGCCGTGGTGACGAAGAGCGCGAGGCACGACCAACTCGATGGAAGTCGACTCTGCGCAACGACTTCCGCGGCTGTCAATACCGGTCGACGGGCGGTCGGCGCCGGTCGCCCGCGCCGTCCGGTCGAATTCCGTCGAACGCCCTGCGCGCCGGCCCGCGCCACCCGTCGTGGTGGCAGATTGTCGCCAAC
>NZ_JBFAAX010000580.1:0-3619 GCF_040639995.1 Actinosynnema sp. NPDC023658
GTCAGGGTCGCCTCGTCGGTGTACCTGGTCTCCATGCCGTCCGGGGACCGCAACGTGCGCTGCGGCAGGCCGAGTTCGCGCATGGTGTCGTCGATGTCCCTGGACCCGCCGTGCACGAGCGTGACCCGGTGCGCGCGCCACAGCCCGGCGATGTCGTCCGCGACGCCCTCGCCGTGCCCCTGGAGGCTGCCGCCCCACTTCACCACGATCCTCATCGCGATCACACCGGGTGCAGACCGGGGAAGGTGAGCCCGCACGTCTCCGGCAGCCCGAGCATGAGGTTCATGCACTGGACCGCACCACCGGCCGCCCCCTTCACCAGGTTGTCGAGGGCGGCCATCACGAGCGCCCTGCCGCGGTCGTCGACGGCGATCCCGATGTCGCAGAAGTTGGAACCGAGGAGCACCTTCGGGTCCGGGTAGCGGAACGCGCCGCGCGGGCTGGTGAGCAGCCGGACGAACGGCTCCGCGCCGTAGTCCTCCCGGTACATGCGGACCAGCTCGCGCTCGGTCGCCTCACCCACCGCCACCCTGGTCAGCGTCTGCACGCCGCGGACCTGCGGCGTCGCGGTGGCCGTCATGGACGCCTCCACCCCCAGCGCCTCGGCCACCTCGGCTTCGTGCCGGTGGCCGAGCGGGGCGAACACCCGCATGACGCCGCTGCGCAGCGCGTGGGAGTTGGCCGAGTCGGCGGAGGCCCCGGAGCCGCTGCTGCCGGTGCGCGCGTCGACCTCGACCGACGACAGCAGGTTCCGGTTCGCCAGGGGCGCGAGGCTCAGGATCGCGCTGGTGGCCATGCAGCCGGGGACGGCGACCCGGTCCGCGTCGACGATCTGCTTGCGGTGCAGCTCCGGCAGGCCGCGGACGAACGCGGACGCGTGCGCGCCCTCGCGGTGCCACCCGTAGTGGTGCTGCATGCGCGTGGCGTCCTCGATGCGGAAGTCGGCGGTCAGGTCGACGACCTTCGGCGCGAGCGCGCTCAGCTCGTCGAGGACTTCGATCGTCGACCCGTGCACGCCGGCCAGGAAGACGAGGTCCACGGGCTCCAGGTCCGCCCGCCGCCGGTAGCGGAGACCGCTCCCGCGCAGCGGCGGGTGCGCGGTTTCCACCGCTTGACCCGCGCGGGTGTCCGAGGTGACCCCGGCGACCTCGACCTCGGGGTGGTGCACGAGCAACCGGAGCAGCTCGCCACCCACGAAGCCCCGGCCTCCCACGACCGCGATGCGCTTCACACTGGTTCCTTCACGTCGGTCCCGGACAGGCACAGATCGATGACCTTCGCCGCCACATCGGTGCGGGTCGCGCCCTCGAATCCCTGGAACTCCATCCGGGAGTTCACCTCCAGCACCAGGTGGCCCCCGTCCGCGTACCGGACCAGGTCCACGCTCACCACCCTGGCGCCCACGGCGGCGGCCGCCGCCGTGCACAGCTCGCGCACCTCGTCGTTCGGCCCGAGCGGCTCGACCGCCGCTCCCCGGGCGACGTTGTTGCGCCAGTCGGTGCCCGAGCGGACGACCGCCCCCAGGAACTCGCCGTCCACGACGATCCCCCGGATGTCGGGCGCACCCGGCTGGACCGCCTCCTGGACGATCACCGTCCTCATCACCGCCGAGGGCAGCTCGGCGGAGTGCTCGAGCACGGCCTCGGCCGCGTAGCGGTCGGTGATCAGGCTGACCCGCTTGCCCCAGGACGAACCCAGGGGCTTGATGACGGCGGGGTAGCCGACCGACTCGACCGCCCGCATCCCGGCTTCCGGCGACGGGGCGAGCAACGTCGTCGGGGTGGGGATCCCGTGGTCGCGCAGCCGCAGGTACGTCGACCACTTGTTGCAGCAGATCCGGGTCGACGAGGAGTCGTTCACCGGGAACGCGCCGAGCTCCTCCAGCGTCTCCGCCATCAGCACGGCGCGTTGCGCGGCGATCTCGCGGTTGAGGACGGTCATGCCCCGCAGCCGCTCGGCCTCGCCCGGCCCGAACGTCAGCGAACGGGGGTCCAACCGGTCCACCGCGACACCGCGGTCGGCCAGCTCGTCCAGGAGCCGGCGCTCCTCGTACCGGACCACCGACAGCATGATCCCCAGCCGCGTCGGTCGGCTACCAGGGCTCATTCGCCCCAGTCCTCTTCCGGCTCGGGCGCGATCGCCAGTTCCACGGGCGTCATCGACAAGATCTCGAGTTCCGCGTTGCAGCCCGGACAACCGACGATCTCCCCCGGATAGCTGTCCGTTCGCACCTCGAACTCGCTGTCACAGCTGACACACTGCGCATTCACCCGGAAACCCCTTCTCTCGACTTCGACCCTGCGACGAACTCCAGCACGCGGCGGAGCACGGAATCGGACGTCAGCTCACTGGCCTCCAGCAGGTCCGCGTGCGCGCCGGGCGGGAGGAAGTCGGTGACGCCGACCGGCAGCCACCGCAGGCCGCGGGCGCCGACCGCCGACGCGACCTGCGCGCCCATCCCCCCGGAGGTGAACGCCTCCTCCAAGGTGACCAGCCACCGGCACTCGCCGCCGATGATCCCGTCGACGGCCCGGGCGGACTCCGGGTCGACGCTGTGCGCGTTGATCACCTGGGCGCGGTACCCCGCTCCTTCGAGCCCGTCCGCGACGTGGCACGCCGTGGCCAGCATCTCGGGGCCCGTGGCGACCAGCGCGACGTCGTCCCCCGCGCGGACCTCCTGCGGGCGGCCCAGCTCCGGTTCGGGCAACCCCTCGAACACCGGCGAGTCCTTGCGGCCGAGCCGCAGGTAGGTCGGGCCGTCGTACTGGAGGCACTGCTCCAGCAGCGACACCGCCTGGTGCGCGTCCGCGGGGACGACGACGCGCATGCCCGGCAGCGAGTTCATCAGGGCGAGGTCTTCCGCGCAGTGGTGCGTCGGCCCCAGCCAGCCTCCGCTCGCGCCGCCGTGCGTGCCGACGATGCAGACCCGGCGGCGCGGGTAGGCGATGTCGAGCTTGATGAACTCGAACGCCCGGCTCACCGAGAAGGCGGCGAAGGTGCAGACCAGCGCGCGCCAACCGTGGTGCTGGGCGCCCGCGGCCAGCCCGATGGCGGCGTTCTCCGCGATGCCGACGTTGAGGTACTCCATCTCCGGCGTCGGCTTGACGCTCCCCGTGTCGGTGTCGACGACGAGCACGTTGTGCCGCACGGCCAGTCCCGGCAAGGCGTCGGTGAAGGCGACGCGGGTGCTCAGCCGCTCCGACCCGATCTCAACCACGGTCGGCCTCCCCCACTGCGGTCACCGGGCGGGCCGCCCGTCGCATGGCCGCCTTGACCCGCTGGTGCTTCGCGGCGTCCAACCGCACGAAGTGGGACACGGCCTTGCCCGCGAGCGGACCCGCCCCGTGCCCCTTGACGGTGCGGCAGACCACCGCGACCGGTCCGTCGACCCGCACCGCCTCGTCGAGGGCGGAGCAGAGCGCGGGCAGGTCGTGGCCGTCCACTTCGAGGGTGTGCCAGCCGAAACCGGCCCAACGCCCGGCGACCGGCGCACCGTCGCTCACGTCCCGCACGGCGCCGGTCTGCTGGAAGTCGTTGACGTCGACCACCACGACCAGGTTGCGGGCGTCGAGCGCCCGGCCCACCTGCGCCGCCTCCCACACCGACCCCTCCTGGAGCT
>NZ_JBFAAX010000581.1:0-3610 GCF_040639995.1 Actinosynnema sp. NPDC023658
ACGTCGGCCACCAGCGACGGGTTGCCCTTCGTGCCGTTGTTGGCACGGGTGCCCTCCGCGGTGAGCAACGTCCCGCGCCGCCAGTCCTTGATCGCCGGCGTCACGTCCTGCGCGCCGTCCACGACCTGCGTGGTCAGGTCGGCCGCCCAGCGGATGCTCGCGTTCGTGCCGGGGATAGCGGTCGACAGCGGACGCCCGTCCGCCGACCACAGCCCGGCGGCGTCCGTGCCGCCCGGCAGCGACGCCCACGTCTCCAGCCCCGGCTCCTCCGGCAGCACGTCCCCGACCATGCCGCGACCGGTGTCCTTGCCGGTGTAGCCGCCGTAGATCACCTCGCCGGTGGCCGCGTCGCGCAGCGCGTAGCCGTAGGGCGCCGACGTCGCGCCCTCGTGCACCATGTAGATCTCCAGGCCCGGCCGCTTCGGGTCGATGTCCGTGACGTGCAGCGCGTCGCCGTGCCCGAGCCGCGCCACCGCGCCCGGGTTCGCGCTGCCCGGCGGCAGCACGCCCGACGAGTCGTACAGCAGCGTGCCGTCGTGGTCGATGGTCGACGCCCCGTAGACGATCTCCTGCTTGCCGTCGCCGTCCACGTCCGCCGCGCTCAACGAGTGCGCGCCCTGCGTGGTCAGCGTGCCGTACTCCGGCGACGTGCCGTCCTTGCCGTGCGCGGGGTAGTTGAACGGGTTGCTCATCGGCACCCAGCCGCTGTCGACGAACCAGTCCTTGACCAGCCTGCGTCCGTTCCACCGGTACGCCGCCAGCGTCGTGCGCGTGTAGTAACCGCGGGCGAAGACCGCCGACGGGCGCTTGCCGTCCAGGTAGGCGACGCCGGCCAGGAACCGGTCCACCCGGTTGCCCGGCTCGATGCGGCTCAGGGCGTAGTCGCCCCACATCAGCCCGTCGTCGTGCCGGCCCGGCTCGTACCGCACGGTCTCCAGCTCGCGACCCGACGCGCCGTCGAACACGGTCAGGTACTCGGGGCCGTCCAGGACGAACCCGGCGAACGCGCGGAGGTTGTTGCGGGTGCTGCGGCTCGGCGCGTAGACGTCGATGAAGTGGTCGACCAGCGCGCGGGCGTCCGCGTCCGACAGCGGGTAGGTGTAGCGGGGCTCGATGCCGAACGCCTGCTCCAGCGTCGCGGGCCAGTGCCCGGCCACCACCTCGGGGTGCTCGTGCCAGCCCTTGAACATCGTGACCAGGTGCTCGTAGTAGCCCGCGGCGCTGAGCCGGTAGTCGTCGCCGTGCGAGTAACCGGCGCGCACGTCCTCGCGCGGCATCGTCACGTACCGCTCCGACACCACCCTGCCGTGCCGGTCGTAGGTGGTCACCTTCGTGCCCGGCGCGGTCTTCATCATCATCTCCGAACGGCCGTCGCCGTCGAAGTCGTAGACCAGGAACTGCGTGTAGTGCGCGCCCGAGCGGATGTTCACGCCCAGGTCGACGCGGTGCAGCAGGGTGCCGTCGAACCGGTAGGTGTCGACGTAGGTCGGCCCGGTGTAGCCCACCTGCGAGACGTCCTTCGAGTTGGACGGGTCCCACTTCACCACGTACTCGTAGCTGCCGTCGCCGTCCACGTCACCGACGCTGGCGTCGTTGGCCGAGTACGTGTACGCCTCGCCGGCCGGCGTCACGCCGTCGGCGGGCTTGCGCAGCGGCAGGTCGTAGGACCCGGCCGACCACGGCGTGACCGGCTTGCTGCGCTCGCCCTGCCGGCCGCGGACCACCGGCGCGACCCGGTACTCCGAGCCGCCCACCGGGTCGAGGTAGTTCGTGCTGTCGGTGACCGTGGCGATCCGCCGGCCGTCGCGGTACACGGCGAACGCCGGGCCGTCCAGGCCGGTCGCGGTGTGGCCGGTGACCTCCTGCCGCAGCAACCGCCAGCTCAGGAACACCCCGCCGTCGGTGCGCGCGGCGACCAGGCCGCGGTCGAGGCGCTCCAGCCGCGGGCCGTCGGGGGTCGCCGTGGCCGGTGACGTGGACAGGACTAGCGCTAGTGCCGCCAGCACGGCGGACAGGGGTCTGACGCGGGTCATCGGCGGCCTCCAGGGGCGCGGCAGTGCGCGAGGTGCGTGACGACGCCACACGATGAACCGTTTCAACGCGGTTGGCAAGACCGGTCGACCGTGGAGTTCGGACCGGGGAACGGGAGCCTTGACGCCGTGATGGGGCTCACCTAGTTTGTTTGAACCGATTCAACCGAGGGGTGAGGGTGATGGGACGAGTGTCTCGCCGCGGCTCGGCAGGCCTGCTGGTCGGGCTGTTGTCGCTGACCGCAGCGCTGTCCGGGTGCGGTAGCGATTCGGCCGACGGCCCGGTGACGCTGCGGTTCGTCTGGTGGGGCAACGAGGACCGCGCCAAGGTCACCAGGGCGGCGGTCGACGCGTTCCAGGAGCGCCACCCCGACATCAAGGTCGAGACCGAGTACAGCGGCTACGACGCGTACTTCCAGAAGCTGTCCACCCAGGTCGCGGGCGGCGCCGGGCCGGACCTGCTCCAGCTGGACCGCGCCACGGTCGGGGAGTACGCGGGCCGCAACGTCCTGGCCGACCTCGGTGAGCACGTCGGCAAGGACCTGAAGCTCGACAAGATCCCGGCCGACCTGCTGGCGGGCGGCAAGGTCGACGGCAAGCAGTACGCCGTGGCGGGCGGCGCCACCACCCAGATGCTGATCTTCGACCCGACGCACTTCCAGGCCGCCGGCGTCACCGTGCCCACCGCGCCGGGTGAGAAGTGGACCTGGGCCGAGTTCGCGGAGGCGATGGCCAAGGTCGGGGCGGCGGGCCAGGTCTCGGGCACCACCGACTTCGGCTGGGCGATCGACTGGTTCGAGGTGTGGCTGCACCAGCACGGCAAGTCGCTCTACACCCCCGACGGCAAGCTCGGGTTCACCTCCGACGAGCTGGCCGGGTACTGGCAGATGATCGGCGGGATGCGGGCGGGCAGGGGAGTGTCGCCCGCGGAGGTGACCACCAAGATGGATGGCTCGGTGCAGAACTCCGGCATCGTGACCAAGCAGGCCGCCTCGGAGATCGGCTACGACTCCGCCGTGACCGGCTACTTCGGCGCGTTCGGCCCGAACCTCAAGCTCGCGCCGCTGCCCAGCGACGTGGCCGAGAGCGGCATGGCCGCCATGCCGCCGGTGTCGTTCGCGGTGTCGCAGCGGTCCAAGAACAAGGCCGCGGCGGTGAAGCTGCTCGACTTCCTGCTCAACGACCCCGACGCGGGCAAGCTGCTCGGCGCGTCGCGGGGCGTGCCGCCGAACGAGGAGGTCCGCGCGCAGGTGTGCGCCTCGGCCGACGCCGGCAGCAAGGCCGTGTGCGACTACGAGGTGGCGCAGGCGGACAAGATCGGCCCGGCCTTCGGTGCCTGGCCCACCGGGTCCTCGGCCATCAAGCGGGACTTCCAGCGCACCTACGACGACGTGATCTTCAACCGGGTCGGCGTCGCGGACGCGGCGAAGCGCGTCGTCCAGGACGCCGAGCAGTCGCTGGGGTCCTGAGCATGACCCAGTCCGTCCTGAGCAGGCCCGAGCTCGTCGACCCGCCGCCGACGGCGTCCGGCAGCCGCGGCCCCCGCCGGCGGGGACAGGGTGTGGCGTACCAGTTCCTGT
>NZ_JBFAAX010000582.1:0-3602 GCF_040639995.1 Actinosynnema sp. NPDC023658
GCGTGGCTGTCCGGCGCGTCGCGGCGGGACGCGCTGCTCGGCGGCGTGCGGGCCGCGGCGCGGGCGGTCTCCGGTGTCGGCGCGCAGCCGACGGCGGTTCAGCCCTCGATGACGTGATGCGGGCGTGCCTCGATGGCGCGGTGCTCCTTCGTGAAGCGGCTGGCCTTCTCCGCCTTGCGGGGAGGCCGGTCGTTCGCGATGAGCACGGCCATCCAGGGCAGCGGGACCGACAGCACGATCAACGCCAGGGCCAGCCACCAGGTCTGGTAGAAGACCATCGCCAGGATGAGGCACGGGATGCGCGCGCCCATCATGATCGCGTACTTGCGCTTGCGCGCGGCGTGCTGCTCCTCGTAGGAGGGAGCCGCTTCGGTGATGAGCACCGGTGTGCCGTCGCGCTCAGGACTGACCATGCCCCCATCGTCCCACCAGGTAGGCGGTATCGGCACCTTCCGGTATACGAATTCACATCCGCCGCGCGCCGATCGCGCTGACCGTACGATCCCGCTGTGGTCGCCCTTGATCGCCTGGTGGACGTGCTCGGCAGCCTCGGCACGCACCTGAGCTGCGCCCCCCGCGGGCGGGACGTGGAGCTGCGCGGGGTGGCGCTGCACGACCCGGCGGAGCACACGGTGGCCGCGCCGGACGACGTGCTGCTCGGGCTGGGCGTGCCGACGCCGGCCGCGGCGGCCCGGTTGGTCGGGTCGACCGCGGCGGCGGCCGTGGTGCTGCACGGGGCGCCGCCGGTGGACGAACGGGTGCTCGCGGCGGCGAAGCGGTCCGGGGCGGCGGTGCTGCTGGTGGACCCGTCGGTGCCGTGGGGGCAGTTGGCGAACGTCGCGCAGACGCTGGTGCTCGGCGGGTCGGGGGCCGGTGACCTGTTCGCGGTGGCGGACGCGATCGCAGCGGTGGTCGGCGGGCCGGTGACGATCGAGGACCAGCAGTCGCGGGTGCTGGCGTACTCCTACCGGCAGCAGGGCGTCGACCCGGTGCGGGTGCAGACGATCATGGGCCGGCGAGTGCCGGAGGAGGCCTGGCGGGCGCTGGACGCGTACGGCGTGTTCACGCACCTGGCGCGGTCGGACGAGCCGCTGTTCGTGCCGAGGTTGACCGACCGGCTCGGCGGGCGGCTGGTGGCGGCGGTGCGGGCCGGGCGCGAGCTGCTGGGGTCGGTGTGGGTGGAGGTCGACGACCCGGTGGACGCGGTGCGCGAGGCGGCCCTGGTGGACGGGGCGCGGACGGTGGCGCTGCACCTGCTGCGGGCGCGGGCGTCGGCGGACCTGGAGCGCCAGGCCGAGGCCGACCTGGTGATCGAGGCGCTGGAGTCGGGGTTGCCCGGGAACCTGGCGCGGCTGGGGCTGCCGTCGTCCGACTTGCGGGTGATCGCGGTGCAGGCGCACGCCGGCGAGGGCGAGCACGGTGCGGCGCTGCTGGCGTTCTCCCGGGCGACGGCGGGTTTCGGCTGGTCGCGGCCCGGCCGTTCGGCGTTGTTCGGCAACGTCCTCTACACCGTGCTGCCGTGCGGGGACGACCCGTCGGCGGCGCTGGAGTGGGTGCGGGCGCTGGGCCGTGAGCTGCCGTCGGAGGCGGTCGTGCTGGCCGGGGTCGGCGGTCGGGCGGACGCGGCGACGCTGCCCGCGTCCCGGGACGAGGCCGACGAGTGCCTGGCGCTGGCCGGTGACGAGCCCGTCGTGTACGACGTGGCGTGGGCGCGGGTGCTGCTGCGCCGGTTGGCGGGGGTGGCGGAGGCCGGGCGGTTGCCGTCGCGCGGCCCGGTGGCGGACCTGGTGCGGCACGACGCCGAGCACGGCACGCAGTACGCGATGACGTTGCGGGCGTGGCTGGCGGCGCAGGGCGACGCACGGGAGGCGGCCCGGGTGCTGTCGGTGCACCCCAACACGTTGCGGTACCGGATGCAGCGGATGGCCGCGGTGACGTCGTTGCCGCTGGACGACCCGGAGCAGCGGTTGGCGATGGCGATCGCGCTGGCGATCAGCCCGTCAGGGCCGTGAGGCCGCCGAGCAGCATGTCGATGCCGAACTCGAACCGCTCGGTGGCGGTCTCGGCGGTGAACAGCTCCCCCATCGCGGCCATGTTGGCGAACGCGCCCGACGGCAGCGAGCTCAGGTACTCCCCCATCTGCCTGCCGCGGGCCGCCACCTCGGCCTGGTCCACCGACATCCAGGCGCTGCCCTCGCAGGCGAACGCCTTGGTGTAGAGGCTGAGCGCGTCGGCGGCGTAGGCGGCGTGGGTGAGCGACAGACCGCCGGCGCGCAGCAGGCTGAGCAGCGCCTCGCCGTGCCGCAGGGCGTTGGGTCCGACCGGGATCAGCACCTGCCAGGCGACCTTCGCGATGCCGGGGTACGCGCCCATGGCCTGCACCTGGGCGCGCAGCAGGTCGCGGACCTGCGCCTGCCAGCGGTCCGGGTCGGGCGCGGGCAGCGGCACCTCTTCCAGGACCTGGTCCAGCATCAGTTCGAGCAGCTCGTCCTTGGTGGCGACGTGCGCGTAGAGCGAGGCCGGTCCCGTGTCGAGGGCCTGGGCGACGCGCCGCATGCTCACCGCGTCCAGGCCTTCCCGCAGCAGCAGGTCGAGCCCGGTCCGCACGACCAGCTCCCGGGACAGGCGCGGCTTGACGGGCGGCTTGGCGGGCGGGGTGCGCCAGGGCGGGTCCTCCGGGCTCATGCGAACACCGTACTTGACACGAACACCGTTCGTCGCGAACATCGTTCGTGTGACGAACACCGTTCGTTCGTGAGGCGCTGATGTTCGGAAGGGGACGCGGATGACGGACAGGGCAGCCGTGGAGGCCGTGCTGAGCGGGCTCGGGGAGGCGTGGAACGCCGGCGACGCGGCGGCGTACGCGCGGTTCTTCACCGAGGACGCCGACTACGTGACGTTCTTCGGGCTGAACACGCCGGGGCGGGAGGCCATCGAGTCGGGCCACCGGGCGTTGTTCGAGGGGCCGTTGAGGGGGTCGAAGCTGGTCGGGAGCGGTGAGCCGCCGAAGGTGCGGTTCGTGCGCGACGACGTCGCGATCGTGGTGGCGGGCGGCGGTTCCTCGCTGGACGGGGAGGCCGACCCGGGGCGCGCGTCCACGGTGACGTACGTGCTGGTGCGCGAGCCGGACGCGTGGCGGGTCGCGTCGTTCCAGAACACCCGCCGCACGCCGGTGCCGGGCCTCCCGTCGTGAGGCGGGTGCTGGTGGAGGTGTCCGCGACCGTGCCGGTGCCCCCCGATGCCGTGCTGGCACGGGTGGAGCGGGTCGTGCGGGAGGCCGGGGGCGGGCGGATCGAGGTGGACGCCGAACGGCGGACCGTGTCCGTGCAGGGCGGCTGGTGGTACCGGGGCGAGTACGAGGTGCAGGCGGTGGCCGGCGGGGCGCGGCTGACCCACCGGGTGCGCAACGTCGCACCCCGCGGCGCCTGGGCCGTCCCGCTGGCCAACCGCCTGTTCCTCGGCTACCGGGCGCGGGCGGAGCGGGGCTTCGCGGAGTTCGTGGCGGGCCTGGCCGCCTCTCGCCCCCCCCCGCCTCCGGTGGACCGGGATCGACCGCCGGCCACGTCGAGCAGGCGGGGCGCGGCGCGGCGTCGGTGGGGCTG
>NZ_JBFAAX010000583.1:0-3591 GCF_040639995.1 Actinosynnema sp. NPDC023658
GCCGACCCGCCGGCGGTGCCCCTGCGCGACGGGCTCATGCATCTGGAGGTGTTCCGGACGCGATCGACGCCGTGCGGATGCAGTACGGCGTCGACCTGTGGGACGTGTTCACGCGCCTGTCCCTCGGGCTGTCGATCGAGGTGCGCGGCCCCGTGCCGCCGGTGCGGACGGGCGTCGTCGTGAACTGCGACCTGCCGACCCGACCGGGCCGGGTCGTGCGTATCTCCGAGGCGGACGAGCTGGCCCAGCTACCGGACGTGATCTCGGTCCGCATGTCCACTCGTGCGGGCGACACGATCGGCACCCGCCTGCACTCGGCGTCGAAGTCGAGCCGACAACCTGAGCCCCGCGCTCGCCTGGCCGACCGCCAGTAGGCCGGCCCGGCTCGCGCGCCTGCGGGGTGCCAGAACTCCGCACCGAGGCCCTGAGCTGCGGTGATCGCACATCACGTGCCGGCTACGTGCAATGTCGTTCGCACGAGCAAATAGCTCGGTGTCGTTTCGTGAGGTCCGGGCTTAGCTTCGGGTGGTGGCGAACGAACTGACGATTCCGCTCCTGCCCTGTCCTTCCATCGACGAGATCGCGTCGTTCTACGAGATGCTCGGCTTCGAGATCACCTATCGGCAGACGCGGCCGAACCCGCACGTCGCGGTGCGGCGGGAAGACCTCAACCTGCACTTCTTCGGGATGGACGGCTACGACCCGGCGCAGTCGTACAGCACGTGCCTGGTCATCGTGGCGGACACCGCCGAGCTGTTCGAGGCGTTCGCGGCGGGGATGCGGTCCGTGCACGGAAAGCTGCTCGTCTCCGGCATCCCGCGCATGACCCGGCCGCGGCTGCGCAACGACCGGTACACCGGGTTCACCGTCGTCGACCCTGGCGGCAACTGGATCCGGATCCACCAGGCCGCCAAGGAACCCCAGGCGCAGACCAAGCTCGCCATCGCCATGGAGAACGCCGCGAGGCAGGCCGATGCGCGCGGCGACGAACGGCAGGGGCTCAAGATCCTGGAGGGCGCGTTGAAGCGGGCGACCGGCGACGAACCGGAGTTCCAGGCGGTGCTGGAGTACCGCGACGAGCTCGTCGAACGGATCAAGGGGTCCGAGCCGCGTCCAGGCGCATGAGCGCAGCCCCGGTCCGGAACGGGGGAAGTGAGGCAGGCGGACACAGCACTGCCAAGCCGGGGCGCGGCCGGGCCGGTTAGGCCGTGATTCGTCCGACTCGGAGAAAAACCATTGCGGTGTTCCGCGTCGGAGGTGCATGCTTTGCGTACACCGCGAAACGAAGGGCCGACATCATGGCGAGCATGAGGAAGCGAGAGTCACAGCGCGTGCATCACAGCGCGGTGATCGCCGCCGCGTGCCCGCCCTTCGATCGGCACAATGCGGTCGCGACCTGGCATGAAGCGCCGCTGAGCTGCGCGGACTCCCCACCCCTGACCTGAACCGGGTCACGTGGACAGGGAGCCGCCCATCGGGAAACCGATCCGGGCGGCTCCTTCATTCGGCGCACCGAAAACAATCATTCTCGGTGACGTGCCCCGGAATCGGAACGGCCCCAAAACCGTTTCCCTAGGGCTCGACTCCTTCCGTCTACTGAACGCCGCCCATTCTTCGGATGGGCCGGTGTGTGTTCATTGACAACTCCACAGCGGAGCAGACATCAGTCGATGTGCCCCGCCCCGGCCGCCACGCGACCGGGGCGGGGGACGGAGGAGGAGCCGGTCGGGCGTCCCGTGAGGGGCGTCGCCGGTTGGCTCCGGCCTCCACCGAACCCCTGTAGCTCAGGCGGAACAGAGCGCGACGCTACGAACGTCGAGGTCCCAGGTTCGAGTCCTGGCAGGGGTACTGCCGACGCCGACCACGGCGTCGGATGCTCACGTGGCCCAGCGGCTAGGGCACCGCATTGTCGATGCGGCGATTCGCGGGTTCGAGTCCCGTCGTGAGCGCACCGCCCGCCGGCGGGCTCCACCGGCCGGGCGCACCGGATGCGCGGGGCACGGCGACCCCACCTGATTTGGGTTCAGGACACACCGCGTTCGACTCGCGGGCATCCGACAAGGGCACCGGGCGACGCGACCGCCAGGAGTCCGCGTCCACCCCGACGGGGTGAACGCCACAGCGCGTTGGTCCAGCGGAACGGACACCGGCCTCTCAAGTCGGTGACACGGGTTCGATCCCCGTACGCGCTACGAGCGGTGTCCCGGCTCTCCACCGGGCACCCCACCACAAGCCCTTGTGGTCCAACGGAACACGACACCGCCCTCCGACGGCGGAGATGCAGGTTCGAGTCCTGCCGAGGGCACGCGACGACATTCCCCTGAAGTGCACCAGGCGGCACGCCCGACTGTTACTCGGGAGGACCAGGTTCGACTCCTGGCAGGGGAGCGACCACTCCAGGCCTCGGCCCGGAGCGGCTCGTCTTCCACCACCGGCCACGACGGCGTCGTGACGGTGACGTCCCATAGCTCAGCAGGCAGAGCGTCCGCCCGACGTGCGGAAGGCCCCAGGTTCGACTCCTGGTGGGACGACTGTGACCGATGCCGAAGCAGTCGAGGCGCCAGATTGTGATTCTGGTCCAAGCCGGTGCGAGTCCGGTCGGTCACCCCAACCAACCACCTGTGCCGACAACACCCGGCACAGGTGGCGACGCGCCCAGCCCGGCAGCCATCCCGAGCCCAAATCCCCGAAGTGCCGGGTTCGACACCAGGACACACGACCACGCCGACACCCGACCGCGAAACCGGCCGCGCTGCTCCGTTGCGGAGAAGACACGTCATCCGGCGGCAAGACAGTCGAATTGCGCGTCAACCGACCGCGCGACGTACTGTTCGGCAGGTCCGAAGCCGCGGTGGTGCAACTCTCAGGTCAGAGTCGCCGGAGCACCCCCCGGAGAATCCGATCGAGCCCGGAGACGTTCACCGGACTTGGTACACCTCAGGCTTGAGAACAGTTCGCGTCACCGTCTGTCGACCATCGAGCAACCTCTGCAGCACCTCGACGGCGCTCTCCGCACCCCCCATCGCCGGAGCTCGAGAAGCCTCCGAAGCCATCTGCGCCGCGTTGCACGCCACAGGAAGATCCGCGTTCACGCTCCCAGTACCTGAAGACAACAGCCTGTGTTAGTTAACACTGAAACTATAGAGTCAACTTATTCTGAGTTGCGCTGTGTCGCTCGACAAGTCATCGGGCTGCCGCCGACCAGTCCTCGACGGCCTGATCCACGAGTACGAACCCCAGCCGAGCAACCGCAGGTCAAGCCATGTGGCCGACTTCCGGCACCCCCACAGGTGGCGAAGGCAGCGGCCCGTGGCCGGGTGACAGCCGCGCCGAACCACGACGAGAACGTGGGCGTGTTCTTCGACGGCAGCATGAAGCGCCACCACAGCATCGGCGGCGGTCAGGGCGAGGGACAGAGCCCGATGATCGTGCTCGCCAACCGCGGCACGAAGTCGACATCTCACCAGCGCCACGTGGTGACCGCCCGCTCCGCCAATGTGCTCGCCGGCATCGACACCAACCGGAGTGCCACAGGAGGGAAGACGGCGAACGAGCGAACTACGACCGCCACGTCGTCACGGTGCACGGGGC
>NZ_JBFAAX010000584.1:0-3584 GCF_040639995.1 Actinosynnema sp. NPDC023658
CGGGCGCTCGTCCAGCGCCACGTGCACCACCGACCGCATCACCAGCCACTCGTCGGACGTGACAGTCGCCCTTCGACGCGCAGCAGTTGACGCCGCTGTGCGCGTTGACGACCCGGGACGGGTCCGCTGCCTTGACCGACTCGGTGATCCGACCGGTCTCCTCGCGGTCCCACTCGCCCCAGCCCTCGTTGAACACGGTCCAGCCGATGACGGCGGGCGAGTCGTGCAGCTGCTCCAGGGTGCGCTCGCCCTCAGTGAGGAACGCCTGCTGCCCGGTCACGTCGGTGACGTTGACGTTGACGAAGTCCTGCCACACCAGCATCCCGAGCCGGTCGGCGTGGTAGTACCAGCGGGCGGGCTCGACCTTGATGTGCTTGCGCAGCGCGTTGAACCCGAGGTCCTTCTGCGCCTTGATGTCCCACTCCAGCGCCTCGTCGCTGGGCGCGGTGTTCAGGCCGTCGGGCCAGAAGCCCTGGTCCAGCATGGCCAGCGAGAACACCGGCTTGCCGTTGAGGACGAGCTTCGGGAAGCCCGCGACGTCCTGCACGCCGATGGAGCGCATGCCGAAGTAGCTCTCGACCCTGTCCTTGCTGCGACCGTCCTCCAGGGACACGTCCAGGTCGTACAGGTACGGGTCGTCGGGGCTCCACAGGTGCGGGTCGGGCACCGGCAGGGTGAGGTCGGTGCCGGGCTTGCCGGTGACCGTGCCGACCTTCCGGCCCCGCTCGTCGCGAGCGGTGGCGGTGACCCGGGCGTTCCCGGAGGCCGTGGAGGACGACACGCGGACGGCGAGCGTGCCCTTGGTGATGTCCGGGGTGGTCTTCACGTCGTCGATCGACCGGTCCGGCACGGGCTCCAGCCACACGGTCTGCCAGATGCCCGAGGACGGGGTGTAGACGATGCCGCCGGGGTTGCGGGACTGCTTGCCGATCGGCTGGTTGTCGCCGGTGGTGTCGGTGACGGCGACGATCAGCTCGTGCCCGCCGCCGCCGCGCAGCGCGTCGGTGATGTCGGCGGTGAACGCCGTGTAGCCGCCGGTGTGCTCCGCGACGAGCGTGCCGTCCACCCACACGCGGGCGTGGTGGTCGACCGCGCCGAAGTTGAGCTTGAGCCGCTGACCGCGACCGACCTGCCAGTGGCGCGGCACCTCGAACCGGCGGCGGTAGAACATGTGGTCCTCGTGGCGCTCCAGCCCGGACAGCTGGGACTCCACCGGGAACGGCACGGTGATCCGCTCGGGCAGGCGGCGGCCGAACGCGGGCGGCTGCCCGGCGGTGGCGGCGGAGAACTCCCAGCGGCCGTTGAGGTTGAGCCAGTCGTCGCGCCGCTGCTGGGGACGCGGGTACTCGGGCAGCGGGTTGTCCCCGTCGACCTCCTCGCCCCACTGGGTCCTGAGCCGCTGGGTGGAGGTGTTGGTCGCGGTGCGGATGATCTGCGGCACGGTCTCCGCGCCGACGACCAGGCCGCCCTTGCCGTCGTAGGTGACGCGGACGCGTTGCGGCTTCTGGACCGTCGCGCCGAGCTCGACGACGACCTTGGCGCGGTCGCGGCGGTCGACGGCGGCGGACGTGATCGGGAACGGCACGGTGTCCACCTCGACCTTGAGGTGCGACTTGAGGTCCCCGAGGTTGTTCACCCGCTGGTCGAAGGCGGCCTCCAACCTCCGGCCGTCCGGCGAGACGGTCAGGCCGACCGGGTAGACCGGGAAGTCGGCCGGTGGGAGGAACGCCGTCTCGGGCACCGGCTGCTTGGCCAGCGCGGGGGTGGACCAGCGCAGGCGCAGGTTCGCGCCGCCCACGTCCTGGAACAGCTCCATCCGGAAGTCGTGCGGCTCGCCCGCGACGAGGTGGACCGGCGCGCTGTGCTGCTCGACCTCCCAGTCACCGACCCAGTGGTCGACGACCGGCGTGCCGTCGAGGAAAAGGCGGAAGCCGTTGTCCCCGACGGCGTGGAAGGTGTAGTCGCCGGTGGCCGGTGCGGTGAGGCTGCCGGTCCACCGGGCGGTGGTGTGCTCGGTGCGGCCGGTGAGCTGCTGGAACGTGCCGGTCAGGTCGGAGAAGTCGACGTTCGGGTCGAGCGTGGTGCCGCCGGGCTCGGCGAAGTCGCGGGCACCGGGTGCGGACATCCGGAAGTACTCGCCCTTGAGGCCGTGCGCGGGCGGCGCGGCGGCGGTCGCGGGCAGGGACAGGACGGGGACGAGCAGGAGTGCCAAGAGCAGGGCGGACAGCCGGCGGGCGGCAGGGGGCATGGAGGTCTCCTCGGCACGGCTATGAGGCCGATCACAACGTCGCCCATCTATCCACACACCTCAGCAGAAAACAACAAGAAGTTGTGCCTGTGGGAGCGCTCTCCCGCCTTAACCGATCAACCTCCGACAAAGGTCCAGACCTGAGACGTTGAGGGCGCCGACCTCGGCGGAGGCCGGCGCCCTCGACGAAGACGACCGCGCCGACTCGAACGCGGTCCACCGGCGTTCACCGGTCCGCCTTCACCGGTCCGCGCTCGACGTCACCGCCCGCCTCACCAGCGCGCCGATCCGGTCCTCCACCTCGGACGTCACGTCGGTCAGGGCGAAGCCCGCCGCCCACATCGGGCCGTCGTCGAGCCGGGCGAGGTCGCTGAACCCGAGCGTCGCGTAGCGCGCCTTGAACTTCTCGGCGCTCTGGAAGAAGAGCACCACCTTGCCGTCCAGCGCGTACGCGGGCATCCCGTACCAGAGCTTCGGTTCGAGGACCGGGGCGTTGGCCTTGACGACGGCGTGGACGCGTTCGGCCATGACCCGGTCCGACCGCTGCATCCCGGTGATCTTCGCGAGCACGGCCTGCTCGGCCTGCGCCGCCTTGTCCGCCCGCGAACCGCTGCGCCTGGCGGCTTTCAGCTCCTCCGCGTGGTCCTTCATCGCGGCGCGCTCCTCAGCGCTGAAACCCTCGTGCGCCCTGCTGCTCTGCCCCATGGTGGCGCCTTTCTGCCGATCCCAACATCGGCACGCACCGTGCCGATCGGCACGATGATGTACGTCGGGTGCGCGACTGTCAACGGCACGGCCCGTGCCGATAGGATGGCGGCATGGCCGACCAGCCCGTCACACCGCGACGCCGGGGCGCCGCACGCACCGACGAACTGCTCCAGGTGACCCTCGACCTGGCCGCTGAGGTCGGCTACGCGGGCCTGAGCTTCGAGGCGGTCGCCCGCCGGGCCGGGGTCGGCAAGCACACGATCTACCGGCGTTGGCCGTCCAGAGGAGCGCTGCTGCTGGACGCGTTGAGCCGCGTGTGGACGACGGACCTGGACTACCGCGACACCGGCGACGTCCGAGCGGACCTGCGCGAGCAGTTCCTCCGCTCCGCCCCCGCGCTGGCCGGTCCGCCGATCGGCCCGGTCTACCGCGGGCTGATAGCCGAGGCGCAGTCCGACCCCGCGCTGCGGGCGACCTTGCACGAGCGGTTCCTGGTAACCGTGGAGCGGCGGACCCTCGACCGGATCACCCGCGCGCAGCGCGCCGGCCAACTGGTCGCGGACGTGGACCTGGAGTTCGCGGCCGAGGTGCTGTGCGGCACGTTGTACTCGAGCTGCTCGATCCGCAC
>NZ_JBFAAX010000585.1:0-3584 GCF_040639995.1 Actinosynnema sp. NPDC023658
GGCCGCGCTGGGCGCCCGCAAGCCGTACCTGCCGCCCACCACCGACACCGAACGGCGGCTGGCGGCGATCTGGCGGCGCGTGCTCGACGTCGAGCGGATCGGCCGGGACGACCGGTTCTTCGAGCTGGGCGGCAACTCCATGCGGGTGGTGCGGTTCCTGGCCGTGGCCAGGGAGGAGGGGATCGAGCTGTCGCTGGCCACGCTCTACCAGCACGACACGATCGCGGACCTGGCCCGGCGGCTGGACCAGGACACCGCGCCCCGCCCGTCCGGCCTGCCCTCGCCCACCGCGATGATGGCCGAGCACCACGTCCCCGGCGTGTCCATCGCGGTCATCGACGACGGCAGGCTCGTCGCCACGCACGCGTACGGCGAGCTGGTCGCGGGCGGCGGTCCGGTCACGCCGGACACGCTCTTCCAGGTCGGCTCGATCAGCAAGCACGTCACCGCGCTGGCCGCGTTGCGCCTGGCGGGGAAGGGGGTGCTGGACCTCGACGGCGACGTCAACCGGTACCTGGAGTCGTGGCGGGTGCCGTACCCGCCGGGCTCCGCGCCGGTCACGCCACGCCTGCTGATGGCGAACCTGTCCGGCCTGTCGCCCACCTCCAACGAGCCGTACCACCCGACCCGGGCGCTGCCGACCGTGCTGGACGTGCTGCGCGGCGACCCGCCGGCCGAACCGGCCCGCGTGCACCTGACCGGCGAACCCGGTCGGGACTTCGTCAAGCACAACACGCACTTCGCGGTCCTCCAGCAGCTGCTCGTCGACGTCACCGGCCGCGACTTCGCCGGCCTGATGCGCGAGCTGGTGTTCGAACCGCTGGGCATGCTCGACAGCAGCTACGACTACGCCTACCCGGAGGTGTCCGGGCGGCCGGTCGCACTGGGGCACGACGAGCGCGGCCAGGTGCTCGACGGCGGCTGGCGCAACCGCTCCACCCAGGCCGCCGGCGGCCTGTGGACCACGGCCGCCGACCTCGCGCTGGTGGCCGCCGAGATCCGGGAGGCTTACCTGGACCGGTCACCGGCGGTGCTCACGCGCGAGGTGGCCGAGCAGATGCTGGCCGTCGCGCACCCCGGCAGCCTGTTCGGGCTGGCCACCTCGGTCGACCCGACCGGGACCGACCTGGAGTACGGGCACGTCGGGGAGTCGCCCGGCTACCGGGCCGTGACGCTGAGCCGGGTGCGCGCGGGCACCGGCCTGGTGGTGCTCACCAACTCCGACTCCGGCCGCGAGGCGCACAAGTTCGTCGCGGCGCACGCCGACCGGCTGGTCGGTGACCTGGGCGCGGGCCTGGCCGCCGCGCACGCGTACTGACCGTCGTGCGCTGACCGCCGCGCGTGCGGACCGCCGCGCTTACCGACCGACATCCGAGACATGGGGCAAGAGATGGACAGCAACGCGGGACACCTGATCTCGACCACCGACCTCGGTGACCGGGATCTGCGGCACATCGTCGACCAGGGGGCGCGGTTCGGTGATCGGACCGAGCCGCCGGGACGACCGCTGGACGGGGCCGTCGTCGGCATCTACTTCCGCAAGACCTCCACCCGGACCCGCACCGCGTTCTCCAGCGGGGCGCTGCGCCTCGGCGCGCAGATCGTCACGTTCGGGCCCGGCGACCTGCAGCTCAACACCGGTGAGACGGTCGGTGACACCGGCCGGGTGCTCGCCGGGATGCTCGACCTCCTGGTCGCCCGCACCGCCGGCAAGGAGCAGGAGCTGCGCGACCTGGGCCGGTCCGGGCTGCGGGTGGTCAACGCGATGAGCGAGCTGGAGCACCCGACCCAGGCGCTGGCCGACCTGACCACGTTGACCCGGCGGTTCGGCTCGCTCGACGGGCTGCGGCTGCTCTACGTCGGCGAGGGCAACAACACGTGCACGGCCCTGGCGCTGGCGCTGAGCCGCTACCCCGGCGTGCACTTCGAGGCCCGCACACCGCCCGGCTACGGCCTTCCGGCCACGATCCTCACCGAGGCGAAGTCCCAGGCGCGGGACCACGGGTCCACCGTCGTGGAGCGGCACGACATGGACGACCTGCCCACCGACGTCCACGCCATCTACACGACCCGGTGGCAGACCACCGGCACGGTGAAGCCGGACCCGCGCTGGCGCGAGGTGTTCACGCCGTTCCGCGTCCACAAGGGACTGTGGCGGACGAGCCCGGATGCGGTGTTCATGCACGACCTGCCCGCGCACCGCGGCGAGGAGGTCACCGCCGACGTGCTCGACGGACCGCGCAGCATCGCGTTCCAGCAGGCGGAGAACAAGCTGCACAGCGCCATGGCCGTGCTGCGGTGGTGCGCGCTCGGCGTGCCGTCCGAGTTGGTCGAGGCCACCCGATGAGCGTCCGGACGGAACTGCCTCCGCTGCGCCGGAACCGCGACTTCCTGCTGCTGTGGGCGGGCGCGGGCAGCACGTTGCTGGGCACGCGGGTGACCGTGTTCGCGTACCCGCTGCTGGCGCTGTGGGCGACCCAGTCGGCCGCCGCCGCCGGGCTGGTGATGTCGGCGGCGCTGCTGCCGCAGCTCGTCGTGCAGCTGCCCGCCGGGGTGCTCGTCGACCGCGTCGACCGGCGGCGGTTGATGGTGCTGGCCGACATCGGGTGCGTGCTGCTGACCGCGAGCGTCGCGCTCGCCGTGATGGCGGGGCACACGTGGGTCGTGCACCTGATCGTGGTGGCGTTCCTGCAGGGCAGCCTGGCGATCTGCTACGACCTGGCGGAGCGTTCGGCGGTGCGGCACGTGGTGCCGACCGGGCAGCTGCCGGCGGCGTTGAGCCAGAACGAGGCACGTGCGCGTGCGGCCGGGATGCTGGGTCAGCCGATCGGCAGCGCGCTGTTCGCGTTCGTGCGCTGGTCGCCGTTCGTGTTCACGGTGGTGGCGCACCTGGTGTCGCTGGTGACGTTGCTGCTGATCCGGCGGGACTTCCAGGGCGAGCGGCCGGCCCGGCGCGACTTCCGGGCCGAGGTGGCCGAGGGGCTGCGGTGGATCTGGGGGCAGCGGCTGCTGCGGACGGCGATGGTGCTGATCTCGGTGAGCAACATCGTGTTCGCCGGGCTCGGGCTGGCGGTGATGTTCATCGTGAAGCAGGACGGCGGTTCGGCCGCGGTGCTCGGCGTGATCACCGCGATCGGCGGCGTCGGCGGCATGGTGGGCGCGTTGACCGCGAGCCGGTGGCTGCGGCGGCTGAGCATGCGGTCACTGCTCGTCGGCGGGTTCACCGCGTGGGCGCTCACCGTGGTGCCGGTGGCTTTCGTGACCGACCCGTTCGCGTTGGGGGCGGTGTTCGCGGCGTTCGGGTACATCGGCGGCGTGTTCAACGTGGCCGGTGGTGTGTACCTGGTGACGGTCGCGCCGGACGCCATGATGGGCCGTGCGGTGAGCGTGATGACCCTGCTGGGCTCCGGCCTGGCGTTCCTGGGCGGCGTGACCGCGGGCCCGCTCCTGGACACCACGGGCGCCACCACCACCGTCCTGGGCATGGCCGGCGTCATGGCCGCCCTGGCGTTGGGCGCGATCGCGAGCCCCACCGTCCGCGCCGCCGCCACCACCGTCTCCGGCACCGCACCCCGCTAACCCTC
>NZ_JBFAAX010000586.1:0-3574 GCF_040639995.1 Actinosynnema sp. NPDC023658
GCACGCTCGGCGCGGCGGCGCCCCACCAGGTCGCCCGCGGGCGCAGCGGTCCGGGGCTGGAGCTGCGCGGCGCGGACCTGCGGCTGTCGGTGCGCGAGGGCAAGGAGGGCAACCTCGTGCTGTTCGTGGTCGACGCGTCGGGCTCCATGGCGGCCCGGCAGCGGATGTCCGCCGTCAGCGGCGCGGTGGTGTCCCTGCTGCGCGACGCCTACCAGCGGCGGGACAAGGTCGGCGTGGTGACGTTCCGCGGTCGTGAGGCCCAGGTCGCCCTGCCGCCGACGAACTCGGTGGACGCGGCGGCGGCCCGGCTGCGCGCGCTGCGCACCGGTGGCCGGACGCCGTTGGCCGACGGCCTGCTGCGCGCGCGCCGCGTGCTGGAGGTCGAGCGGGTCCGCGATCCCCGCCGCCGACCGCTGCTGGTGCTGCTGACCGACGGTCGCGCGACCGCCGCCGGCACCGGCGGCGACCCGATGCGCGACGCCCTGCGCGCGGCCGGCCTGCTGGCGGCCGACGGGGTGGCGGCGGTCGTGGTCGACTGCGAGCACGGCCCGATCCGGTTGGGCCTGGCCGCACGGGTGGCGGGCGCGCTGGGAGCGGCGTGCGTGCGCCTGGAGGAACTGTCCGCGGACCAGGTCGCCGGCGTGGTGCGCGCCGCGCGGGCCGCGTGAGGGGGCGGCCGGTGCGCCCGAGACCACCCCGTCCGCGCTCGACCGAACCGTTCGCCCACACCACCACGGCCGGCGTCGTGCGCGCCGCCCGGACCGCGTAGGAGCGCCGAAGTGCCTCAAGGACAACCGTCCGTCGTCCCCACCGACGGCCTCACCACCCGGCAGCGCCGCAACCGCCCGCTGCTCCTGCTGCACACCGGTGACATGAAGGGCAAGTCCACCGCCGCGTTCGGCCTCGCGCTGCGCGGGTGGAACCAGGGCTGGTCCATCGGCGTCTTCCAGTTCGTGAAGTCCGCCAAGTGGAAGGTCGGCGAGGAGACGGCGTTCCGCGCGCTCGGCCGCCTGCACGAGCAGACCGGCGAAGGCGGCCCGGTGGAGTGGCACAAGATGGGCGAGGGTTGGTCCTGGACCCGCAAGCAGGGCACCGAGGACGACCACGCCGCCGCCGCGCGCGAGGGCTGGCGGGAGATCGCCCGCAGGCTCGCGGCCGAGCAGCACGGCCTGTACGTGCTCGACGAGTTCACCTACCCCCTGCACTGGGGCTGGCTCGACGTGGACGAAGTTGTCGACACCCTGAAGAACCGGCCCGGGCACCAGCACGTCGTCATCACCGGCAGGCATGCTCCCGACGGGCTCGTCGACGCCGCCGACCTGGTGGTGGAGATGACCAAGGTCAAGCACCCGATGGACGCGGGTCAGAAGGGCCAGAAGGGGATCGAGTGGTGAACCGGCTGGTGGTCGCCGCGCCCGCCTCGGGCAGCGGCAAGACCACCGTGGCCACCGGCCTGATGGCGGCGCTGCGCCGCGCGGGCGACAGGGTCGCGCCGTTCAAGGTCGGCCCGGACTACATCGACCCCGGCTACCACGCGGTGGCCACCGGCAGGCCGGGCCGCAACCTCGACCCCGTCATGGTCGGTGAGCACCGGGTGGCGAGCCTGTTCGCGCACGGCGCCCGCGGCTGCGACCTGGCCGTGGTGGAGGGCGTGATGGGCCTGTTCGACGGGCGGGTGGACACCGAGGGCATCGGGTCCACCGCGCACGTCGCCAAGCTGCTGTCCGCGCCGGTGCTGTTCGTCGTCGACGCGCGCGGCCAGAGCCGCAGCCTCGCCGCCCTGCTGCACGGGTTCCGCGGCTACGACCCGACCGTGCGGCTCGGCGGGGTGGTGCTCAACCAGGTCGGCTCGGCGCGGCACGAGCAGGTGCTGCGCGGCGCGTGCGCCGAGGTCGGGCTGGAGGTGCTCGGTGTGCTGCCGCGCGACGACAAGTTCGCCCTCCCGTCCCGGCACCTGGGCCTGGTCACCGCCGCCGAGCACGGACCGGCGGCCACCGCCGCCGTGGACGCCATCGCGGACGCGGTCGCCCGGCACGTCGACCTGGACGCCGTGCGCCGCCTCGCCGCCGAGGTGCCCGCGATGGCCGTGCCGACCTGGGACCCGCACGCCGAGGTCGAGCCGGTCCGGGACGCGCCGACGATCGCCGTCGCGGGCGGCGCGGCGTTCACCTTCGGCTACGCCGAGCAAGTCGAGCTGCTGGCCGCGACCGGCGCCGAGGTCGTCGTGGTCGACCCGCTGCGCGACGAGTCGCTGCCCGAGGGCACGGCGGGGCTGGTGCTGCCCGGCGGGTACCCCCAGCACCACTCGGCGGAGCTGTCGGCCAACACCGGCCAGCGCGCCGCCGTCGCCGCGCTGGCCCGCGGCGGTGCGCCGGTGCACGCCGAGTGCGGCGGCCTGCTGTACCTGGCGAACTCGTTGGACGGCGTGCCGATGTGCGGCGTGCTCGACGCCGACGGCGCGATGACGTCCCGGCTCACGCTCGGCTACCGCGACGCCGTGGCGCCGCACGACTCCGTGCTGGCCCGCGCGGGTTCGCGGATCACCGGGCACGAGTTCCACCGCACCGCGCTGACCGTCCCGCACGGCGCGAAACCGGCCTGGCAGTGGCGCGGCCACGACCTGCGCCCGGTGGCCGAGGGGTTCGTCGTCGGCCGGGTGCACGCGTCGTACCTGCACACGCACCCGGCGTCCGCGCCGGAGGCCGTGACCCGCTTCGTGCGGGCCTGCGCGAGCGAGTCCGTGCGCTTCGAGGCCACTCGTTAGTGGATCGCGCTCGCGCGGTACGGTCCTTGCCCACCAAGCCGAACACGTCGTGGGGAGCAGTTGTGATGACTGGTCGGGTCTCCTTCGTGGGCGCCGGTCCCGGTGCCGCCGATCTCATCACGGTGCGCGGCGCGAAGCGGATAGCCGAGGCCGACGTGGTGCTCTGGGCGCCCAGCGTGGTCGAGGCGGAGTGCGTGCGCGAGCACGCCCGCCCCGGCGCCGAGCTGGTCGACTTCTCCCGCGTCACCGAGGTCGAGGTGGTGGAGCTGTACCGGCGCGCGTCGGCGGGCAAGCTCAAGGTGGTGCGGCTGCACGCGGGTGACCCGTCCGTGTGGAGCGGTCTGCGCGACCAGCAGGAGTCGTGCCGCCGGCTCGGCCTGGAGACCGAGGTCGTGCCGGGCGTGTCGCAGGTGTCCGCCGCGGCGGCGTCCGTCGGCCGCGAGCTGACCACTTCGGACGTCGCCCAGTCGTTGCTGCTGGTCGGTCCCGAGACCGCCGAGCACGTCGAGGCGTTCGCCGCGCACGGCACCACGATGGCGATCTCCGCGTCCGGCGCGCGCACCGCCCTGCTGGTCGAACGGCTGCGCGCGGGCGGCTACGCCGACGACACGCCGGTCGTGGTGGCGTACAAGGTGTCCCTGCCCGACGAGACGGTCGTGGAGACCACGCTGGGCGAGCTGGAGGCGTGCGTCAAGGAGCACAAGCTCTACCGCACCACGCTGTTCCTGGTGGGCAAGGTGCTCGCGCAGCCCGTGTCGCGCCGCCGTTCCCCGGTGGCCGAGGGCGACGACCGGCCGACGACCATGCCGT
>NZ_JBFAAX010000587.1:0-1093 GCF_040639995.1 Actinosynnema sp. NPDC023658
GACCATTTCCGTGGCGGTCGGACTACGTCAGCGCCCACTTCTGGTTCGCGCCGCCGGAGCAGCTCCAGATGATGAGCTGGGTGCCGTCCGCCGAACTGGCGCCGGTGGCGTCCAGGCACTTGGAGCCGTTGCGGATCGTGCCGTCGGACTGGGTGGACCAGTTCTGCCCGCTCGACCCGTTGCACGTCCACAGCTGCACCAGCGCGCCGTCGGTCTGCGAGGAGCCGTTGACCGTCAGGCACTTGCCCAGCGCGCGGAGCGTGGTCCCGCTGGGCGTCCACTGCTGGTTGACGCCGCTGTTGCAGGTCCACAGCTGGACCTTCGCGCCGTCCGCGGTGGACGAGCCGTTGACGTCGACGCACTTGCCGCCGATGCCGACGATCGCCTTCGCGGTGGTGCCCCCGCCCGTCCCGACGCCCGCCCCGATGTAGTTGATCGAGTCGAGGTCGAAGCTGCTGGAGGACGAGGTCTTGAACACCGCGAACAGCTCCACGGTGCCGCCCGGGTTGGTGACGTTCACCGCAGGCGTGGAGGCGTAGGTGTCCCAACCGCCGGTGGCGCTGACCGACGAGGAGGCGATCAGCGCGCCGGTGGGCGAGCCGGCCCGCAGCTCGATCGAGCCGCCACCAGAGGGCGAGGACAACCTGAACGACACCTGGTTGATGCCGGTGAAGTTGACCGGTTTGAAGGAGATCCAGTCGTTGTTGCCGATGTCGCCCACCCGGCCGCCGGACTCGGCGCCCGCCTGCGCGACGACCCGGACGCCGGAGGAGCCGTTGTAGTGCTCGGCCTGCTTGCGCTTGGGCTGGAGCACGACCGTGCCGCTGCCGGTCAGGCCGGGCACGCCGGCCGCGCCGTTGTCGGTGTACTCGGCCGAGCCGATGATGTGCGCGTTGCCGCTCTGGTGCTCGGTGTCCGCGTCGGCCTTGAACGACCCCGAGCACCCGGTGATCGGGTTGCCCAGCGGGTGCTTGTGCGAGTCGTGGCCGATGTTGGCCTGGGTGACGACGCGCGTGCAGTCGAGGGGACCGTCGCACGCGCGGGGGTGGGGTGAGGTGGGAGGGGTTTGGGGGGGCCCCCACCACAAAGCCCC
>NZ_JBFAAX010000587.1:1103-3568 GCF_040639995.1 Actinosynnema sp. NPDC023658
TCAGAAGTTGATCATGTGTCCGGCCAGGCCGTGGATCGCTTCCTTGACCGCCTCGCCCAACGTCGGGTGCGCGCGTGCAGTCGACCGTCCCGTCCTCGGCGTCGGTGACCGAGAGGGTGTACGGGATGGTGTCGCCCCACCCGAACATGCCGCCGTCGGCCGGGCCGGTGAACCGCACGGTCGGCGCGGTGTTGCCGGAGGTGACGGTCAGGTTCGCGGTGCCCGTCTTGCCGGTGGGGTCGGTGACCGTGAGCTGCACGGCGAACGTGCCGCTCGTGGTGTAGGTGTGCGACGGGTTGGCGGCGGTGGAGGTGCCGCCGTCACCGAACGCCCACCGGTAGGTCAGCGCCCCGCCCTCGGGGTCTCGCGAGCCCGCGCTGGAGAACTGGACCGTGAGCGGGGTGCCGCCCGAGGCCGGGGTGGCCGAGGCCTGGGCGACGGGGCTGCGCTCACCGGCGTTGTAGTCGATGCGCCACAGGCCCGCCCCGGGCAGGTGGACGTTGTCGTCCCAGCCCGTGCCCCACGTGAGCAGGTACATCGAGCCGTCCGGGCCGAACTTGGCGTCCATCGGACCGGTGAAGGTGAGGTTGGACAGGAAGTTGTTGATCTTGAGCAGGTTGCTGCTGGAGTCGGTCCGGAACTCCCACATCCGGTTCCGGGCCCACTCGCCGAAGAACGGCGTGTTGTCGAAGTAGGCGGGGAACTTGGTCGCTGAGGGGTTGGCGGCGTTGTACTGGTAGGCGGGGAACGCCATCGGCGCCTCGCCGCCGCTGCCCAGCTCGGGGAACTTGTTGCCCTCCGTGGCGCTGTTGCCGTACCAGACGTCCGCGGGACGGGGTGCGGGCAGCGTGGTCAGGCCGGTGTTGTTCGGGGAGGTGTTCGTCGGCGCCGAGCAGTTGAACTTCGAGCCGGACCGGGACGTGGCGAAGTCGTAGTCGTTGAACGGGGTGTTGTTCCCGATGCAGTACGGCCAGCCGTAGTTGCCCGGCGACTTGATCACGTTCCACTCCACGAGCCCGCCGGGACCGCGGTTGGCGTTGTCCGCGCCCGCGTCGGGGCCGTAGTCGGCGGCGTAGACCACGCCCGTGGTCGGGTGCACGCT
The DNA here is from genome assembly GCF_040639995.1 of Actinosynnema sp. NPDC023658. Lineage (NCBI taxonomy): Bacteria > Bacillati > Actinomycetota > Actinomycetes > Pseudonocardiales > Pseudonocardiaceae > Actinosynnema > Actinosynnema sp. NPDC023658. Next base: position 2,206 of record NZ_JBFAAX010000587.1, read on the forward strand.
GAACCGGAACGGGTTGCGGAAGCCCATCGCGTAGATCTCGGGCCGGGTCTTGGCCGTCCCGGGGGCGAACAGGTTCCCCGACGGCACGGTGTAGGTGCCGTCCGACTCCGGGTGGATCCGCAGGATCTTGCCCCGCAGGTCGTTGGTGTTGGCCGCGGTGCCCTGCGCGTCCCACCACTTGCGGCCGGAGCGCTCGTCGATCGGGGCGTACCCGTCGGACGCGAACGGGTTGATGTCGTCCCCGACGCCGATGTAGAGGTTCTTGCCCGGCCCGAACGTCAGGTAGCCGCCCGTGTGGCCGGGTTCGTTCTCCCGCCAGGCGGGCACGGTGAGCACGACCTTCTCGCTGGACCGGTCCAGCGTGTCGCCGTTCATGGTGAACCGCGAGACCCTGGCCACCTGCTCGCTGGTGTCACCCGGCGAGTAGTTCAGGTAGACGTAGTGGTTGGTGGCGAAGTCCGGGTCCAGCGCCATGCCGGTGAGGCCGTCCTCGGAGTTCTGGCCGTTGCCGTAGACGGCGAACGTCGCCGCCGTGACCGTGGCGCGGGTGTCCGGCTTGTAGATCTTGAGCTTGCCGCCGTACTCGGTGAAGAACACGCGGCCGTCCGGGGCGACGTCCACCACGCCGGGCGCGATCGTGCTCTCGTCCAGCGCGACCTTCTCGAAGCTGCTCCACACCGTCGGGCCGCAGTCCGCCGCGACCTTGCCGCCGGCCGACTCGACGCCGCCGGCGATGTGCGAGCGGAACAGCGGTTCGGAGTAGGAGGACGCCTGGTGGCCCATGCCCGTGGCCCACAGCCTGCCGCCGTCGTAGTTGCGGCACCACGAGATCGGGTGGTCGTACCCCATCTTGGACGAACCGGCGTCGTAGGTCGACTCGTCCGCCGTCACCAGCACGTGCACGTCACCACGCGCGCTGCGGTTGAAGTTGTACCACTCCTCGGTCCGGGTCCAGCGGTCCGGCAGGCCCACCCCGGACGGGTGCTTGCGGTCGGCCACCTTGGCCGTGCCCTGGAGCACGGACGAGTGCGCGGTCATGGTCATCCCGAGCATCTGGTCCCACCAGGGGAACTGCTGCTCGATGTTCATGTCCGTGGCGTTGTGGATCGCCACGTACCCGCCGCCGTTGCGCATGTACTTCTGCGCCGCCGCGCGCTGCGAGTCGTTGTCCCAGACCATGCCCGACGTCTGGAGCATCACCACGACGTCGTAGGTCGCCAGCGTCGCGTCGTTGAAGACGGACGAGTCCTCGCTCTTGGTCAGCTCCCACTGGCGCTCGGCGGCCAGCTGCTCGAACATGGTGATCCCGGCCGGGATCGCGTCATGCCGGTAGGCCCCGGACGCCGTCTTGCTGAACAGCAGG
>NZ_JBFAAX010000588.1:0-3561 GCF_040639995.1 Actinosynnema sp. NPDC023658
ATCAGATGCCGAACCGCGGGAGACGCGGCGGTGATGTCCGCGGCCGCGGTGGACAACACGCTCCGTTGCGCGGCGTCCGCGCGACGCTTCCCGGGGGAGAGGTTGTTGATGTCCCCGAGCGTTGTGGCCGCTTGGCCGAGTGCGTGCCTGACCTTGCGCAGGGCGCTGGCGGTACCCCACTGGGCGACGGCACGGTCGACCGCGTGCGTGGCGCCGCTGCACAGCTTGCCAAGCAGTGTCGTGTTGGGCTGTCCGTGAGAGAGTGAGGATGCCAGCGCGGTCGAGAACCGAGGCAGCTCCGCAGTCATCGGCGCGGCAGCCGAGACGTGGTGGCTCAACAGCGACGTCCCGCTGATCCCGCGGATCACCCTCTGCACCAGGTAAGTCTGGGCCGGTGTGCAACCCGAACGCTTGAGCTCACCCAGCAGGGCATGATCGAGAAACACGTGCGCCATGTGCCGAAGGTTAACAACGCTCAACCGCGGAGCGGTGATCGTTGCAGAAATGGTGAAGCGCTGCCGCCGGGGACACGTCCGCAGCGCTCCGGGCAGCCCTCGCTCCGGGCTTCTCGAGGTCCTGACGGGAGCAGGCGGGCTCAAAGTAGCCGCCGACGATCGTGCCGTGCTCGGCAGACATTCTCTGTCCACTGCTCAACGACACCGATCTGGCCGTCCGCCCAGCCACCACCCGCGCCATCACCAAACTCCACCAGGTGGACACCACGACAGCACACAAGATCACCGAAGCGTTCACGAACAGCCCCGGCTTCGACGACCACTTCGAGACGCTGTTCCACGCGCTCCAGGACAACCTCCACCTGACGCCCGAAGCGATCATCACGGCCAGTGAACAAGCCGTCCGCATCGCCAGCACCAACGTCGGAGACATCAGCACACGCCACGCCGCAGCCATCCGCGACATCGTCACCACAGTCGTCCGCCTGTACAGGTAAGGAAAGCAGAACGTTCGCCGTCGTTGCTTCAACATCATCGACTCACTATGTGAGGCCAACGCGTTCGGAATTGCCGATGCGCTCGATGCCAATCGCACTGCGCCATAAGGAAAGTATCTGGAGGTGGGCTCTGGCCCACCTGGACAGTGGGCGGAAGTTGTTGCTATGCTTGACTTATGCGGCACCGTGGCGGTGTCCGGGATGGGCTGAAGCCCACATTTGGGGGTTCAACAAGCCCTCTCGGACACATAATTTGCCCCGCGAGATATTTCCAGGTCACCTGGGAGTCTCGTGGGGCTTTGTGTTTCCCGACCCTGCCTCGACCCTACCCGATGGTCGCTGCTTGGAGAGTGTCTGCCGGTGCGAAGGCAAGAGCAGTGGGCGGCGTCCGGCTCGTGCACGACCCGTCGACCGCGGTCACCGCCGTGCTGGCCCGGCAGCGGGTACTTAGCTCCCCCGGCTCGGGATGCGTTCCGCGAACGGGTGGTGCCGAGGGCGACGTTAAACCTGGTCTGCCAGCGCCGACGCTGGGGCGCTGCCGGGCCGATCCGTCGCCGGAGAGGCTGGCGTGTGGGGCGGGTTCTGTGAGCCGGTGCATCGACCTGATCCCTGGGTGCATCGGGCTGATCCGCCTCGGAGGCCGTCGCGCAGCTCACGGTCAGCAGGAGTTGTTCGCCTGCCTTTCCACGGTGTTCGGTCCCAGGGCTGCTATGGACTGGCTGCGGTGCCAGGCGCCTGCGTGGTGCGCGCGCTGGCTCGGTGCTGCCGCGGTCGAGCAGAGCGACCCCGGCGGCGTCGCAGCGGAAGGCGAGTCCGAGCTCCTCGACCAGCCGTGCGGTCTGCTCCGCGTCGGGATCGTCGGCGATGCCCGCGGCGGTGAGGTGTGCGGCGATGCGGGCGAGCAGGTGGTCCTCACGCAGGTAGAGGTTGCCCGGTGCGCCTTCCGGTCGGGTGCGGGCGCTGGTGTGGCCGTGGCGGCAGCGGTAGGCGGCCCGGCCGTGGGAGCGGTGGGAGTCCATCTTCCGCCCGCACACCCCGCACTGAAGCCTGGCCGCCAACAGGTAGACGCGCTCGCCGCCATCGGCGTCGGCACGGCTCGTGCTGTTCCTGGTGGCCTGGATGGTCTGGGTGGTGACGAAGTCCTGCTCGGACACCACTGGCGTGTGGGCGATGCGGGTCGAGATCGCCCATGCATGCTGCTCGTTGCGGACGCTGGTCCGACGCCCGCTCGGCAAGCGGGTGGCGCGGTCGGCGCTGGTGCGGTTCCACACCTGACGACCGGTGTAGCGCGGATTGCCCAGGATCTCCACCACCGTACGCAGCGACCAACCCGCATCGAGGTGTCTCCGGTTGCGCTGCGCGTCCACGTTCGACGGGCTGGGCACGGCTTGCTCGTTGAGGTGTCTGGCGATTCCCGCAGCGCTGTGCCCGGCCAGACGTAAGGAGAAGATCAGCTTCACGGTAGGTGCTGTGGACGGGTCGGGCACGAGCCGCTGCTGCCGAACCCCCCGACGCGCCAACGCCCGATTCGGATGCGGCCCGGCGTCCACCAGACGGTAGCCGTACGGCGGCCTGCCGCCCAGGTAGCGCCCCTGCTCGACGGTCTGCATCCGCATGGCGGTGACGACCCGGTGCCGGGAACGCAGCACCTCCGTGAGCGAACGCTTCGCCAGCAGCGCCAGCAGCGCTTCATGCGCGGGGTTGCCGAAGTCCACCGGCCCTTCGGCCTCGGGCAACCACAACTGCACCCCGTACCGCTCCAGCACCGCCCGCAGTTCTCGCACCTGAGCACCGTCGAGGAACGCGCGCTCGTACTCCCCGACCACCACCGCGTCAACCCGATTCGCGTTCGCCGCGATGTAGCGCAGCATCGCCGCCGCCCGAGGCCGTAGATGCCAGGGCACCTGACGGGAACACCCGACCTCGAAGTACTCCCCCACGATCACGCCGTGCCCGCCGGTCAGCCTGCGAGAGACATCCAGCTGCCAGGCCCGCGAGGTGCGCGGGTCCTGGTGCTCGTGGGTGGAAGCGCGCCCGTAGAAGAGGAACCGAAGGCTTCCGACTGGAGCGGAATCCAAGCTCGGGATACCAGACGGGACGGTGGCGGCGATCCACTCGGCGAGCGTGGTGGGGCGAGATGGGGCGGACACCGTCATGGAGTGATCCTCGATGTCGGAATAGGCAGACGTCGAGGTGACGAGGTGCCCTCACCACGAACCCCGCACCACTACCTCGACGTGCTCTCACCCCGCGGCGCCGACCAACCGATCTGGTTGCCACGCCCGCGGGCAGTGGACCTCGCCGCGCCGGTCAAAGCCCTCGGGCGCGGCAGATCCCGACCTCCACGGCCGGCTGAGCACCTGCCTCACATCTCACCAGCTCACGGTTCAGGCGAGTGGGCCGACTGCGGCCATGGCCCGGTCAAGGGCCTCGTGCAACGACCCACCGCCGGCCACGGCTGAGGCGTTCGCCGCGGTAAGGCAGGCGAATGCCGCGCCCACCAGCGCGAGCGGAGCCGGATCCGCGTCATCCCAGCCGCGGCCCGCTTCGCGGGCTCGTTCGCGGGCGGCGTCGGCGATGCGGGACTGGTTCCCGAGCATCCGGTCCAG
>NZ_JBFAAX010000589.1:0-3548 GCF_040639995.1 Actinosynnema sp. NPDC023658
ATGAGCTGGCCTGCCTTATGGCGGCGGTGGACCGTGATCCCGACGTGCTCCACCGCGACCTGCTCCGAGGCATGCGGTCGTCGAAGGTTCCCGACGGGTCGGCGATCTTGTCGCTGCTGCTGCCGCCCGAATCACTCCACCGGGTGGCACTGGTCGTACACGGTGCCCGCGATCTCGAGCGGCTGGAGGCGTTCGACCCGAGTGCGGTCGTTTCCGGACTGCGCCGTTCGGAGCTTCCGGGGACGTCGGATGCTAATGCGGTTGTCTCCAGCCTGCGCCATCCGGAGAAGCTGGAGTTCGGCCACGCCACGGACCACCTTCCCTGGCTCGTGCGACAGCTGAACGGCACCGGGCCGGCGTGCCTGGTGTCCTGCGAGGTGTCCGCCGTCGACGTCGCCAGCGCCGGTCGACACGCGCGTCGCCACGTGTCCGAACTGCTCGACCAGTACATGGCCGGGCACCGGCTGGTCGACCTGAGGCTGGGCGAGGAGGTCTTGGTCCTGCCGCAGGGTGCCATGAGGGCCAAGCACCTGTCGTCGCGACGCCCCACGCTGAACACGGCGGTCCCGCTCACGCGTGATTGGCCACAGCCGTTGCGGAACACACTGAGGATGGCTCACGTCGCCCGCACGACCTCCTCGCCGCTGCCGGCCGCCGCTCTGGCGTGGTCGGCGCTGGAGGCGTGCGAGCTTGCGCGCAAGACGCAGGAACTCGCGCGTGCCCTATCCCTGCAATCCATGCGACAGCAGATCGTCGAGGCGTATCGGCAACTCGGGCAGGCTGCCACGGCCGCCGAACGCGGCGCCCGAGAGGCGATGGCCTCCGCCAGCAAAGCCGCCCAGTCCCTCGCACGGGCAGCCGGCAAGTGCGACCCCGACAAAGCCGCCTACCCCGATCTGCGTCGCCGCGCGGACCAGGCCGACGACCGCCATCTGGTTGCCCGTGGACGCCACCGGGCCCTGCAGGCGTTGTTCGACGACCGACTGACCGCTGTCGAACGTCACGTCAAACGGACCGAGGCCGACCGACTCGACGACATCAACGCCTGGGTCGACCTCCTGCTGTCCGGCACACCCGCCGACACCCCGGAAACCGTCGATGCCCGTGACGCCCTCAACCACGTCGCCGCCGAGGTGTCGGCCCTGCCCGCGTTCCAAGTCACCGAATGGAGCACTCGGTTGGCGGACCCCCGCGCATGTGCGGACTGGCTCGTCGACCGCCAAGACAGGATCGCCACGTTGCTCAGCGCCCTGTACAGCGCACGGAATCTGTCGCTGCACGCCGGTCAGTTCCGCGCCGTCGACGACCTCACCCTGGCCACCGGTGGTTCGCTGCTGGTCGACGTCACCCTCGAGGTGCTGGGCAACTGGTACCGCAACGCGGGCACGACGCGGCCGCACACGGCACCCGAGATCATTTCCTGTCTGGCGAAGCGTCAGCAGCACCTGGTCGAGGACTTGCGCCGCGGCGGAGCAGTGCTGCGCGACCTCGACGTCGCGCTTCTGACCAGTCCGACACCGTCTGGCCGATGGCCTCATCGGTAGAAGAGATAGGAGGTGCCCTACCATTGGACGACTCAGGGCACCGCAGGGATTGCCCCCATGCTGCCCGAGACGGGAATCGAACCCGCGCCTCCTCCTTGCGGACTGGCGTGATCATGAATCACCGGCCTCTGCAGGCGGCCAGCCCCGGCGGGAACGGTACCACGCTGATCTTTTCGATCGCCAGGTCCGGCTCGTCGTTCCGGTGCTGGCCCATCCGGTGGGGGCACGGCGGTAGCCATGACCACGATCGGGCACCGGGGCTTCCCCTGCGAGGCACGGCAGTCACCCGCCCGGCTTGAACAGCACGGTGTTGACCGACCCCAGGTCTCCCGCTCGGCAGGCTGCTCACCCGCGAGGGGCGGCCGCCCGTCGCGCACACGGGTGATGCCGGGATGGCTGCGGGTGGCGTTGTTGGCGCGGGTAGGGGGACCTGGGCACGTCGACGGACTGTTAAAAATGATCCGCACGGTGCCGGCGGTCGATCTGCGATGACACTGGCTGCGTCGGTGACCACACCGCTACGCGCGAGGTGGTGCAGACGGGCGGAGCCGGGCACGAATCGGACGTTGCGGGCACCTGGGCGGTCACGACCCCGGTATCGGCGGGCCACCGCTGCTCCCCGTCCGCCATGGAAGGCTGAGCCTTGGCGCTAGTCGGGGCGACTGATGTCGAGTACGTACGAGCGGATTGTCATGTCGGGCGGCACGTTGGTCGCTTGCCCGTCGAGCTCGACCTTGAGGTCGGCCAAGTCGGCAGCTTTCGACTTCGACCAGCCGTCCGGTCGCTGATCGGGTCGCGTCCAGTACGCGAGGTAGACACCATGGCTGAGTCCGGATGGAGCGAGGTAGCGGTCGACCAGTTGGTCACGCATCGCCGTCATGAGTTCGTCGTTGTTGACGAGTTTCGCCTCGATCATCACGTAGGCGAGCCCGCCGCCGAGAGTCGGTGCCTTGACTACCAGGTCGCTGCGGTCGCCGATGCCGGCTTCCTTGCGCCTCCGCACCTGGATCTCCCGTTCTGCGGCGACTTCGTTGAACCAGTCGCCGAGACGTGCCTGGATCCAGTCGGAGATGCTGTCCTCGGACTTGGGCGAGATAGTGGAGTTCCAGATGTCCCGGAATCCGTTCGTTCTCGCGATCCGGTGTTGCAGGCGGTCGAGTGCGTGCACAACGACATCCAGCAGGTCGTCGTCGTTCCGGATGAGGCGTGCGTCGGTGCTGCGCAGGAGTGCGAGTAGTTCCTTCGGGCTTACCGTGCCCAACGCCAGGTCAGCTTGTCGAAGTCGGGCGACGCGTTGGTGGTCGGCGATGACCTGTTGGTCGATGTCGGACCGGTTCTCTCGCAGTCGTGCCAGTTCATCCGACTTGCCGAGGTCTGCCAGTCGGTTGAGTGCTCGGTTACGCACGTCCCTGACGTCGTGCTCGGTGCTGCGGATGAATCCGCTCCGCATGGGCGGATCGGACCCATAGGGGTAGGTGTCGAGCAACAGTGCCGTGAGAATCGCGAGGCGTGTGGAGTCGAGGGCCGTCACGTCCAGACGGCCGGCTCGCGCGGCGAACTCGTCCGTGGTGAGGGGTGTTGTGACGAGGTCGTCCACGACCTTGTTCGGCGCCAAGGTCGCCAGGTGCAGGGATGCGCGAGAAGCCAGCGCTGAATCGGTGCCCTGCGCCAGTCGGGTGCAGAGGTCGAGCGCGGCCGTCCTTTGCCCGTGTTCGACAAGAAGGTCGAGCAGGCTCCCGGCGAGTTCACCGGAGTAGCGCCCAGAGGCGAGCCTCCGCGAGATCGCGGGCGCGAGGTCCGCGGCGAAGTGGCGATACACCGCGAACTGGGACAAGAAGTCCCCGGAAGGGGGCAGTGCGTCCAGATGTGTGAGTGCCGCGGTACGGAGGAGAGAGAGGACGTCCTCGGTGAGGTTCTCGAAGAGCGTCGGGCGCAGTTCGTCACCGGTACCTGGTCCCCAGGTCGCGATGATCGCCTCTGCCCAGCGTTCCCACACGCTCGACT
>NZ_JBFAAX010000590.1:0-3546 GCF_040639995.1 Actinosynnema sp. NPDC023658
GACACGCCGTGCACGGGGTGGCGCGGGTCGATCGCCTCGACCAGCGCCCGGTAGGCGAGCAGGGTGCCGCCCGCCGCGTGCACCAGCACCACGGGTGTTCCGTCGCCACCGGCGCGCAGCAGCCGCAGCCGGGGCCGGTCCTCCACCGCCGCCGGGTCGCCGGTGAGCAGGGCGGCGATCGAGCGGATCGTGCCGCCGTCGAGCAGCTCGGTCACCGGCAACGCCCGGCCGAACCGCTTGCGCACCGCGGTGAGCAGCCGCAACGCCTTGAGCGAGTGGCCGCCCAGCTCGCTGAACGTGTCCAGCACGCCCACGTCCTCGACGCCGAGCACCTCCCGCCACACGTCGAGCAGCACGCGTTCGGCCTCGGTCGCGGGCTCGGCGGCGGGCGCCCGTTCGCGTCGCACCTCGGCGGCGGCCAGCGCCTTGCGGTCGACCTTGCCGTTGCGGGACAGCGGGATCGCGTCCACGGCCTGCCAGAGTTGCGGCACCATGTGCTCGGGCAGCCGGTCCAGCAGGAACGCCCTCAGCCGCGCCGGGTCGGCGTCACCGACGTAGAACGCGGCCAGCGCGCCGTCCCGGGCCACCACCGCGCAGTCGCGCACCGCGTCGTGCCCGCCCAGCACGGCCTCCACCTCGGTCGGCTCCACCCGGAACCCGCGCACCTTGACCTGGTCGTCGACCCGGCCCAGGTACTCCAGCTCACCACCCGGCAGGTGCCGGGCCAGGTCACCGGTGCGGTACAGGCCCGCCACGAACCGCTCGGCGGTCAGGTCGGGTCGCCCGACGTAGCCGTCGGCCAGGCCGGCGCCGCCGATGTGCAGCTCGCCGGCCACGCCGATCGGCACGGGCCTGCGGTGGGCGTCCAGCACGTGCAGCCGGACGTTGGCGATGGGCCGACCGATCGGCACGACCGCGCGTCCGTCGTCGCGGCACCGCCAGTGGCTGACGTCCACCGCGGCCTCGGTCGGCCCGTACAGGTTGACCAGCTCGGCGGGGTGGGTGGCGAAGAACCGCTGCTGGAGGTCGTGCGGCAACGCCTCGCCGCTGGCGAACACCCGCCGCAACGACGTGCACGCGGGCACGCCGTCGTCGTCCAGGAAGGCGCGCAGCATCGACGGCACGAAGTGCAGCACCGTCACGCCGGCCTCCCGGATCAACCCGGTCAGGTAGGCCGGGTCGCGGTGGCCGTCCGGGCGGGCGACGACCAGGCACGCGCCGGTCATCAGCGGCCAGAAGAACTCCCAGACCGACACGTCGAACGAGTAGGGCGTCTTCTGCAGCACGCGGTCGTCCGGACCGAGCGGGTACTCGTCCTGCATCCACAGCAGCCGGTTGGCGATGGCGCGGTGCGGGACGACGACGCCCTTGGGCCGGCCGGTCGAGCCGGAGGTGAAGATCAGGTACGCGGGGTCGTCGGGGGTCACCGCCGTGGCGGGCGGGGTGTCCGGGTACCCGGCGGCGAGGTCCAGGCGGTGCGCGCCAGGCAGGTCCCAGTCGGCCAGCAGCACGACCGGCCGCGCCTGGGCGACCATCTCCTCGGTGCGGGCGGGCGGGTTGTCCGGGTCCAGCGGCAGGTACGCCCCGCCCGCGCGGACCACCGCGTGCAGCGCGACGACCAGCTCCACCGACCGCTTCGCGCTCACCCCCACGAACGTGCCGGGCCTGACGCCGAGCTCGACCAGCCGGTGCGCGAGCCGGTTGGCGTGCGCGTCGAACTCCCGGTAGGTCAGCACGGCGTCCCCGAAGCGCACCGCGGGCGCGTCGAGGTCGCCGTCGGTGAGGGCGTGCAGCAGGTGCGGCCCCGGGTAGGGCCGGTCGGTGTCGTTCCACGCCGCCAGCAGCGCCCGTTCGCGCTCGGGCAGCAGGTCCGCGTCGGCGTGCTCCGCGTCGGGGTCGGTGACCAGGGCGTGCAGCGCGGCCAGGTAGTAGTCGCGGGCCCGCTCGACCTGCTCGGTGTCCAGCCGGGTGCGGTCGTGCCGCAGGCCGATGGCGACCTCGCCGGTCTCGGCGTCGCGGAAGAACTCGGCCCCGAACGGGAAGTTCGTCGGCACCACGCTGTCCTCGTCCAGCAGCTCCAGCTCGTCGCCGGAGGGCTGGTCGCGCGAGACGTGGAAGTGCGTGTAGTTGAAGAAGGTCTCGAACAGCGGCTCGCCGCCGTGCGCGCGTTGCAGCTCGGCCAGCGGGAAGCGGCGGTTCGGCTGGATCGCGACGTCCACGTCCGCCACGTGCCGGACCAGGTCGGCCCACGTGCCGCCGGGCACGCGCAGCCGGAACGGGACGGTGTTGAGGACCAGGCCCAGCACGCGGTCCCCGTCGGTCTCCTCGCTGCGGCCGTTGTAGACGACGCCGGTCACCACGTCGTCCCGGCCCGACAGCAGGGACACCACGCGCAGGTGGGCGGCCAGCAGCACCAGGCGCACCGACACCTTGAGCCGGTTGGCCAGCGCGAGCAGGCCCGCGCCGACCTCGGCGGGCACGGTGAACTCGGTCATCGCCAGGTCCGGCTCGCCCGTCGCCGGACCGCCCCACGGCAGGGCGCCCGCCGTGACGTCGTCCAGCAGGTCGGTCCAGAACGCCCGTTGGGCGTCGTCGGCCAGCGCGGCGCGTTCGAGGGCGACGAACGTGCGGAACCGGGCCTTCGGCGCGGGCGGCAGCTCCCGGTCGTGGCCCAACGCCCGCACGTAGAGCGTGAGCAGTTCCGCGAACAGGGACCGGCCGCTCCACCCGTCGACGATCGCGTGGTGCTCCACGATCCACAGCTGCACCTCGTCGTCGGTGCGGCGCTGGACGTGGAAGCGGATCAGGGGTGGCCGGGTCCAGTCGAACGGTCGGGCCCGTTCGGCGCGGAACCGCTCGGCCACGGCCGCCTCGACGTCCGCCACGCCGCGCAGGTCCTCGAACGTGAGCGGGGTGGGCACCTCGGCGTGCACGAGCTGCACCGGTTCACCGAACCCGGCCACCGCGAACGACGTGCGCAGCACCTCGTGCCGGGCGATCGCGCCGGCCACGGCCTCCTGCCACGCGGCCTGCGAGTACTCCGCGCGCAGGTGGTAGGTGGCGACGTTGTGGTAGATCTGCTCGGAGTCGGAGGACTCGCTGTGGTAGAGCATCCCGGCCTGCAACGCCGACAGCGGGTAGGCGTCCGCGATGTCGCCGCCGATCAGCTCCCGGTCGGCGGGCGCGAGCAGCTCCAGGCGGCCCACTTCGGCGGTGTGCTCGGGTTCGACCAGCGTGGTGCGGGGCGCGAGCTCGCGGATCGTCTGGTGCAGCACGAGGTCGGTGACCTTGATGCCGAGGCCGTGCTCGCGGGCGCGGGCCAGCAGCTGGACGCTGCGGATCGAGTCGCCGCCGATCTCGAAGTAGTTGTCGTCGATGCCCACCGGGTCGCGCCCGAGCACCTGGGCCCAGATGCCCGCCAGCACCGCCTCCACGGCGTTGGTCGGTGCGGCGTACGGCACCGGCTCGTCCCAGTCGTCGTCCACCGCCGGCGGAGGAGCGTGGACCGCCGTGAGCTTGTGGTCCGGGTCGGCCGCGACCTCCGCC
>NZ_JBFAAX010000591.1:0-3543 GCF_040639995.1 Actinosynnema sp. NPDC023658
CCCCGCGCGCGACGCCCCGATCGAGGCGGGCGCCGGGCGTTCGGCGGCCGGGCACCGGCCCGCGATCGCGGACGCCGCCGCCCGGCTCGCCAAGGCCTGGGCCGACGTCCGCGACTGGGACACCCCCGTCTTCTACCGCGACGGCACGCTCGCCGGCACCGCGTACGCCGTGTGGCGGGAGGTGGAGATCCACACCCGCGACCTGGACCTCGGCCCGGTCGCGTGGTCGCCCGAGTTCTGCGAGCACGTGATCGACTTCCTGTCCCCGCGCGTGCCGGCGGGCGTCCGGCTCACCCTCCGGGCGGGCGACCGCGCGTACGCGGTCGGAGAGGGTGAGGACGTCGTGCTGACCGGTTCGCTCACCGACCTCACCGCGTGGCTGGCCGGCCGTGAGCCGGAGGGGCGGATCACCGGCGACCGGCCCGAGCTCGACCCCTGGCCGTAGGTCCCGGCCCGACGGCGGCAGGTCGCGTCGCGGGCGGATAGGTTCGGGTGATGCTGCACGAGATCGCCGGAGCCACGCGGGGCTTCCTCGACCTGTTGGACGACGGGCAGCGCGCCGCGGCGGTGCGGGACATGTCCGACGACGCCCTGCGCACGACGTGGGCGTACACCCCCGGCGAGCGGCCGGGGGTCGGCTACGGCGACCTCGTGCGCGACCAGCGCAAGGCCGTGCACCGGCTGCTGTCGTGCGTGCTCAGCCCGCACGCCTACGCGCAGGTCGCCACGGTCATGGCCCTGGAGGACGTCCTGGACGACCGGGAGGGCGGCTCCCGCGACCGGCACCAGGGCGACTACTGGACGGTGCTGCTCGGTGAGCCCGGCGACGAGCCGTGGGGCTGGCGGGTCGAGGGGCACCACCTGTCGGTGAGCGTGGTGGTGGCGGAGGGGCGCGTGTCGGCCACCCCGTTCTTCCTCGGCGCGAACCCGGCCCGCACCACCTACCGGGGCGCCGCGGTGCTCCAGCCGCTGCGGTTGGAGGAGGAGCTGGCCCGCGAGCTGCTGAACCGCATGGGTCGCACGGCGCGCGGGCTGGCCGTGGTCTCCGACACCCCGCCGCCGGACCTGAAGACCGGCAACGCCCGGCGGGTCGGGGACCTCGAACCGGTGGGCGTGACGCCCGCCCAGCTCGACCGGGCGTCGCGCGGACTGCTGGTCGGGCTGGTGCGGTTCTACCTCGACCGGCTCACCGGCGACCTGGCCGACGAGGAGTTCGACGCCCTCGACCTCGACCGGCTGCACTTCTCGTGGGAGGGCTCGGACAAGCGCGGCCGCGGGCACTACTACCGGATCCAGGGGCCGGAGCTGCTGATCGAGTACGACAACACCGACAACGACGCCAACCACGCGCACTCGGTGTGGCGGCGGCGGTCCGGCGACTTCGGCGAGGACCTGCTCGCCGCGCACCGGGCGTCGGTGAGGCACGGGTGACCCCCGACGAGGCGATCGCGGAGCAGGAGCGGCTGCGGCCGTTGGTGTCGACGCGCGCGGACCCCGGTCTGGTGGTGCGGCACGTCGCCGGGCTGGACGTGTCCTACGCCGACGACGACCGGTTGGCCGCCGCCGTCGTGGTGCTGGACGCGGAGACCTTGGAGACCGTGGACTCCGTCGTGGTGACGGGCACGGCCGACTTCCCGTACGTGCCGGGGCTGTTCGCGTTCCGGGAGCTGCCGTCGTTGCTGGAGGCGCTGGCGGAGCTGACCGTGACGCCGGACCTGCTGGTGTGCGACGGGCAGGGCTTGGCGCACCCCCGGCGGTTCGGGTTGGCCTGCCACCTCGGCGTGGTGACCGGCCTGCCGAGCGTCGGCGTGGCCAAGACGCCCATGGGTCGGTTCTCCATGCCGGACGACGCGCGCGGGGCGCACACCGACCTCGTGGACGACGGCGAGGTGGTGGGTCGGGCGTTGCGGACGCGCGCGGGGGTGAAGCCGGTGTTCGTGTCCGTGGGGCACCGCATCGACCTCGACCGGGCGTGCGCCGAGGTGCTGCGGCTGTGCGTGACGCGGCTGCCGGAGACGACCCGGCGTTCGGACTCGGCGGGGCGGGCTCAGCTCAGGTAGGCCAGCTCGGGGTGGCGTCGGGTGTAGGTGTCCAGCAGGGACCTGGCCGTGGCGACCGAGTCGACCAGCGGGTGCAGTGCGAACGCCTTGAGCGCCGCCGCGCGGGTGCCTTCCATGACCAGCCGCTCCACGGCCTTGACCGACGTGACGAGGCCGGCCGCGTGGTCCGGCAGCGGGCTCACCGGCAGCGGTCGTGCGCCCGTGGCGTCCACTTCGCACGGCACCTCGACGACGGCTTGGTCGTCCAACGTGGACAGGGTGGAGTTGTTGGGCACGTTGAGGATCAGCGTGGCTTTCTCGTTGTCCGCGATGGCCCGCATGAGCGCCATGGCGACGTGCTCGTACCCGCCGCCCTCGAGGCTGTCGCGCTCGCGCTCCTGCGCCATGTACGTGGCTTCGCGCTCCAGCCGCGTGGTCTCCCAGTCCACGTCGCCGTCGTAGAAGCGTTGTTGTTGGCCGAGCAGGAAAGCGCCGCGGTTGTCGCCCAGGGCCTCACGCGTCGAGTAGTAGTAGTGCAGGTACTCGTTGGGGATGACGCCCAACGCCCGCAGCCACTCCGCGCCGAACAGCCGGCCCTCCTCGAAGCTCGTCAGCGCCTCCTCGTCGGCCAGCAGGGTCGGGAGCAGGTTCTCCGTGCCCACGTGGACGCCCTGCAACCAGCCGAGGTGGTTCAGGCCCGCGTAGTCGAACGTCGCGTCCGCGACGTCGAAGCCCTTGGCGACGTCGAGCGCCTTGGCGACGCGCCGGCACAGCGCGGGCGGCGAGTCGCAGATGCCGATGACGCGGTCGCCCAGGTGGCGGGCCATCACCTCGGTGATCAGCCCGGCCGGGTTGGTGAAGTTGATGACCCACGCCTGCGGCGCCAGCTCCGCGACGCGGCGGGCGATCGCGTCGGCCACCGGCGCGGTGCGCAGCCCGTACGCGATGCCGCCCGCGCCGACGGTCTCCTGGCCCAGGACACCGTGCGCGTGGGCGACCTCCTCGTCGATCGCGCGCCCGGCCAGGCCGCCCACCCGGATCGCGGAGAACACGAAGTCCGCGCCGCGCAGTGCCTCGTCCAGGTCGGTGGTGGCGGTGACCGGCGGACCGCCGCGCAGCACCCGGCGGATCGCGGCCAACCGGTGCGCGTCCACGTCGTGCAGCACGAGCTCGGTGATGCGCTCGTCCAGCGCCTTGTGCACGAGCGGCACGCGGAAGCCGCCGCCGCCCAGGATGACCAGCCTCATGCGTCCCATCCTGCCTCGGCCAGCAAGGTCACGAAGGCCGACGTGAGCGGGTCGGGGGCCCGGTGCGCGTAGGCGAACAGGGTGCGCCGCACGGGCGGGTCGGTGCGCAGGACCGCGCCGTCGAACGTCTCCGGCAGGATGTTGCTCGGCACGAGCGCCGGACCCAGCCCGGACGCGGCCAGCACGGGCGCCGCGGCCGTCTGCTCGGTGCGCAC
Source organism: Actinosynnema sp. NPDC023658 (assembly GCF_040639995.1). Classification (NCBI taxonomy): domain Bacteria; kingdom Bacillati; phylum Actinomycetota; class Actinomycetes; order Pseudonocardiales; family Pseudonocardiaceae; genus Actinosynnema; species Actinosynnema sp. NPDC023658. Next base: position 3,502 of record NZ_JBFAAX010000591.1, read on the forward strand.
CGCCGCGCCCGGTTGGAACCCCCGGGCCGCGCAGGCGGCGTC
>NZ_JBFAAX010000592.1:0-1676 GCF_040639995.1 Actinosynnema sp. NPDC023658
GGTTGCAGCCGCCGACCACCAACGACGCGATCCGGCAGGCCGCCGAACGGCTCGAGCAGGGCGACGTCACGGGCATCGTCGCGAGCACCACGCCCGCCGACGTGTTCACCCACCAGACCTTCGAGCACCTCGCGCTCGCCAACGGCTGCGAGCTGGTGGGAGACGACGGTCGGGTGGCCTTGGACAGCCCCGCCTGCGTCGCCGCGTTCCGGTTCTACGCCGACCTCGTCACCGGGCACTCGGTGGCGGGCAACCAGGACGTCGACACCACGCGGGCGACCTACTTCGCGGGCCGGGCGGCCATGGTGATCTGGTCGTCCTACCTGCTCGACGAGCTGGCCGGCCTGCGCCAGGACGCGCTGCCGACGTGCCCGCAGTGCCAGGCCGACCACGCCTTCCTGGCCCACAACACGGGTATCGTCGCCGCGCTCACCGGACCGGACGGCGGCGAGCCGAGCACCTTCGGCGAGACGGCGTCGTTCGCGGTGCTCAAGGACGCGGCCACGGACGACGCCAAGGAGCTGGTCCGGTTCCTGATGGGCGACGGCTACCGCGACTGGCTCGCCATCGCGCCGGAGGGCAAGGTCCCGGTGCGCGCCGGCACCAAGGACGACCCGCAGGAGTACGCCGAGGCGTGGCGCGGGCTCGCCGCGGGCGTGGACACCAAGGCGCCGCTGGCGGACTTCTACGACGCGGAGACGTTGCGGGTCGTCCAGGACAGCCCGCGCAGCTTCCGCCGCTGGGGCTTCACCCGGGGCAAGGCCGAGCTCGCGGGCGCGGTGGCCGGGCAGCTCGTCGTGCCCAAGGCGCTGGCCGAGGTGCTCAACGGCTCCGGTGACGCGGCCGCCGCGGCGCGTTCGGCCAGCGCCCAGGCCGCCACCATCGCCCAAGAGCTCGGCGAGTAGGGGACCGCGGCCGTGGCGGCACGACGGCGGACGTTGCGGCAGCACGACGCGCGCACGGGGTTGCTGCTGCTCACCCCGACCCTGGTGATCGTGCTCGTGGTGGTGCTCGTGCCGCTGGCGTGGTCGGTGCTCATCGCGTTCCAACGGGTCCGGCTGATCGACGTCGGCCGCACGGGCGTGTTCGCCGAGCTGACGCTGGACAACTTCACCCGCGTGTTCGGGTCGGACCTGCTGTGGCGGAGCCTGCGCACGACGGTCGTCTACACCGCCGGTTCGACGTTCGTCGCCATCGCGCTGGGGTTGGTCGCGGCGCTCGCCGTGCGGCGGCCGTTCCCCGGCCGGTCGTTCGTGCGCGCCGCGATGCTCATCCCCTACGTGGCGCCGGTCGTCGCGGTCACGTTCGTCTGGCGGGTGCTGCTCAACCCGGAGTTCGGCATCGTCAACAGCTGGGGGAAGCGGCTGTTCGGCTGGGACGACCCGATCGCGTTCCTGTCCCAGGCGCGCGGCGGGATCACGCTGTTCGGCCTCGAGGTCCCCGTGCCGACCGCGTTGCTGACCGTCATCGCGTTCGAGGGCTGGCGGTACTTCCCGTTCGCCTTCCTGTTCCTGCTCGCCCGGCTGTCGGCGCTGCCCGGCGACCTGGAGGAGGCCGCGACCGTGGACGGCGCGACGCCGACGCAGCGGTTCCGGCACGTCGTGCTGCCGCAGCTGATGCCGGTGATCGCGGTGCTGGTGGTGCTGCGGACCATCTGGACGTTCAACGAGTTCGAC
>NZ_JBFAAX010000592.1:1686-3533 GCF_040639995.1 Actinosynnema sp. NPDC023658
TCTTCCTGCTCACCGGTGGCGCGGCGGGCACCGAGGTGGTGAGCGTGCGGGTCTACGAGCTGCTGACCGTGCAGCGCAACGTCGGCGCGGCCGCGGCCCAGTCCGTGTTCCTCGCCGCCGTGCTGGTCGTGCTGCTCGGCGCCTACCTGTGGTTGCTGCGGCGACGGGGAGGGGCCGGGCGGTGACGCGACAGCGGTGGACGCGCGACCGCGTCGAACGGGCCGTGCTCGCCGTGCTGCGACCGGTGGTGGTCGTGGTGTTCCTGATCGCCACCCTGCTGCCGTTCTACTACATGGTGGTGCTGTCGCTGCGGCCGATCGAGGACCTGCTGCGCCGGCCGGGCTCGTTGCTGGTCGACCTGGGCGAGCTCACCCTGTCCACCTACGCCGACGTGCTGCGGCCGGTCGCGGACGGCGGTCAGGGGTTCCTGGCCCTGCTGGGCAACAGCGCCGTCGTGGCCGTCGCCTCGGTGCTGGTGGCGCTGGTGATCGCGATCCCCGGCGCGTACGCGGTGAGCAGGCTGGAGTTCTTCGGCCGGCGGCAGGTCGGCTCGCTGTTCCTCGCGGTGTACCTGTTCCCGGCCATCGTGCTGGCGATACCGCTGTTCGTGGTGCTGACCAGGATGCACCTGCGCGGCTCGTTGGCCGGCCTGGTGCTGGTCTACATCGCCCAGACCGTGCCGGTGGCCATCTACATGCTGAAGAACTACTTCGAGACCATCCCGCGCGGCGTGGAGGAGGCGGGCCTGGTCGACGGCCTGAGCCGGATCGGGGTGATCCGGCGGATCAGCCTGCCGCTGGCGATGCCGTCGGTCGTGGCGACCGGGATCTTCGTGTTCATGATCGCCTGGAACGAGTTCCTGTTCGCCCTGCTGTTCCTGGTCGAGCGGCGCGACTCCTGGACCGTCTCGCTCGGACTGGCGCAGCTGTCGGGCAGCATCGAGGTACCCACGACCGTGCTCATGGCCGGGTCGGTGGTCATCACGATTCCCGTGGTGCTGCTGTTCTTCCTGACCGAACGGCTACTCTCGCAGGGGCTGACCAGCGGCGCGGAGAAGGGCTGACCGCGACCGTGGCAGCGCATCCGACGCCCTTGGCGAGAGGGGACGCCCCGGTGGCGCGCAGCGGGTTCACGGCGTCGCCGGGCGAGATCCTCGCGCTCGTCCGGTCCGGGCGGGTCGAGACCCGGCGCGACCTGCAGGAGCTGACCGGGTTGTCCCGGTCCACGGTGGCGCTGCGGCTCAGCCAGCTCATCTCGGCCGGTTACATCCGCGCGGTCGAGCAGCGGCGCGGCACCGCGGGCAGGCCGGCCGAGGTGCTGTCGTTCGAGGAGACCGGAAAGCTCGTCCTGGCCGCCGACGTGGGCGTGACGCACGCGCGGTTCGCGCTGACCGACGCGGGCGGGCGGATGCTCGCGGAGCGCACCGAGGACCTGCTCGTCGGGCAGGACCCCGACGTGGTGCTCAAGACCGTCGTGCGGCGGTTCCGCGACCTGCTCAAGGACGCGGGCCCCGACCGGGCCCGGCTGGTCGGTGTCGGCGTCGGCCTGCCCGCCCCGGTCGACTTCCGGACCGGGCGGCCCGTGCAGCCGCCGATCATGCCCGGCTGGCACGGGGTCGAGGTCGCCAGGACCCTGTCCGCCGCGCTGGGCTGCCCGGCGTTCGTGGACAACGACGCCAACCTGCTCGGCCTCGGTGAGGTCCGCGAGCGCTACCCCGACGTCGACAACCTGCTGTTCGTGAAGGTGGGCACCGGCATCGGCGCGGGCGTCATCCTCGGCGGCCGACCCGAGCGCGGCGCCACCGGCCAGGGCGGCGACATCGGCCACATCCGCATCGCCCGCCCGGT
>NZ_JBFAAX010000593.1:0-3524 GCF_040639995.1 Actinosynnema sp. NPDC023658
CGCCCCAGACCAGGCGCGTGCCGTCCGGGGACAGCGCGCCTCCCTCCACGTCGGACTCCGGCGCGTCGATCCAGGTCAGCCGGCCGTCGAGGGACAGCGCGGCGAAGCCGAGGAAGTCACGTCCCTGGCTCGTGCAGAGGTAGACGCCGGACGAGTCGGGCAGCCAGTCGACCGGGTGGTACTTCGCCGGGCCGTCGTGCGGGGTGAGCAGCCGGACCGAGCCGTCGACGAGGTCGCAGGCGAACAGGTCCTGCTCGGTGTTCTGGTGCAGCCGCATCACGAGCAGCAGCCGTGCGTCGGGGGAGAAGCCGATCGGCAGGTAGCGGTCGTCGCCGTGCAGCACGATCCGCTCGTCACCGGTGCGCAGGTCGCGCACCAGCACGTCGAACACCTCGCGGTCGCGAGCGTTGGAGGCGTACGCGAGCAGCGCGCCGTCCGGGCTGTACGGCCGGCCGTTGGAGCCGTGGGGCGTGCCGATCTCGCACCGCACGCCGTCCTCCGCGACCAGCCACGTGACCTCGCCGGTGGCCGGGTCGACCTCGGCGAGGCGGTGGTCCTCGCGGCCGTCGAGGTCGGTCAGCACCAGCAGCCGCTCGCCGTCCGGCCGCCACACGCACCGGACGACCGAGCCGGGCACCTCGACGAGTCGTGCCGGCCCGCCGTCCAGCGGCAGCACCCACGGCTGCGGACGACCGGAGGCGTCGCTCAGGTACGCCGCCGTCCGGCCGTCCGGGCCGGGTTCCGCTCCGGACAGCCACTCGAAGTCGGTCCAGCCCATCGTGCGCTCCCTACTGATTTCACATTGTGCAATCGATAGCAGTCAACCAAACCGGTGCGCGCCGTGGCAAGGCGGGTGGGTTAGCCTCTGGCACGTGCCGGCCCCGCCCGATCACCCCGCCCGCGACGCCACGGTCGAGGAGCTGAAGGCGCTCGCGCACCCGTTGCGGTGGCGGATCCTGCGCCTGTGCTTCGACCGCGCGTTGACGAACAAGGAGCTGTCGGACCGGCTGGGCGTCGCGCCGGCGACCGTGCTGCGGCACGTGCGGGCGCTGGTGAAGACCGACTTCCTGACCGCCGAACCGGTGCGCAGCGGCACGCGTGGGGCGTTGGAGCGGCCGTACCGGTCGACCGGTCGCACATGGCAGCTCGGGCTGGTCGACGCCGAGGGGGAGGGCCTGGCGCAGCGGGTGGACCTGGCGCTGCTGGCCGCGCACCGCGCCGAGGTGCTGGAGGCGGGGCCGGACGCCGGCCGTGAGACGTTCCGCGGGGTGCTGCGGCTCGGTGCGGCGTCCCAGGCGGAGCTGAACGCCCGGGTGCTCGCCCTGATCCGCGAGTTCGTCGAGCGCGACGAGCCGGACGGCGAGCCGTTGAGCTACCTGTGGTCCCTGGTGGCCCGCCCGGACCAGGACTGACCGTCCTGAGCGTTCAACTCACGTGTCCTGAGCGTAGGACTCTCGCGACCTGAGCGTAGGACACGCGTGTTCTGGAGGTAGGACACGCGTGTCCGGGCGGGGCGCGGGATCAGGCGTGGTAGGCGCGGACCAGGTCCTCGACCGCCTTGGGGATGGTGGTCTCGAAGTCCAGCAGCTTCGCCCAGGTCGGCTCGACGGTGATGCGGACCATGTGGTCGTACAGCGCCCGCACGCCCGCCTCCCAGCCCGCGAACCGGTCCGGCGGCACGATCTTCCGGCTGGCCTCCACGTACTCGTCCGGCACGCCGTCGACCAGTTCGAGGTCCGCCGTGCCGCGGACCAGCAGCACGCGTGGCGGGTAGCCCTCGGTGTCGACGGTCAGCGACACCTTCGGGTCGCGGCGCAGCGCCCCCACCTTCGCGGCCTTCGGCACGGTGCACACGACGATCCGCGCGCCGTCCCACAGGAACGCGACCGGGACGACCCGCGGCGCCCCGTCCACCCCGATGTAGGCCAACCGGGCCGGGATCGAGGAGCCCAGCAGCTCCCGCGAGATCGGCTTGCCCATGACCTCGATGACCTCGTCGCGTTCCACGTCCGTCTCCTCCGCGTCGTCGAGCGCCCGGTGCGGCGCTCCCGAAGGGGAGCGGAGCGGACACGGCGTTCTCGACACGGTCGGACGATCGAGTCCGTGCGACCCGCACGAGTGCGGATGGGGGCGCTCGACGAGCCGGCGGTCCGGCGAGCGAACGCGGCCCCTCGCGGCGGCGCTGAGCAGGCAAAACACCCCGATCGCGGCTGCGGTCGGCACGTCGGTCGGCGCGGGGTCGACTTGACCGGTGGAGACCGGTGTGTGATCGCTGTTTGCCCGCACCCGCGCCGGGTAGTCGGTCAGCGACCGAAGTGGGTTTTCGCAAGGCGACGGGAGTCGACATGTCCAGACCCGACACAGCCACACGCACACCGGTCCAGCTGGCCGCCATGGTCGTGGGCGCGGTGTTCCTGGTGGTGGGCATCGCAGGGTTCATCCCGGGCCTGACGACGGACTACGACACGCTCCAGTTCGCGGGTCACGAGTCCCAGGCCATGCTGCTCGGCGTGTTCGCCGTCTCCATCCTGCACAACATCGTGCACCTGGCGTTCGGCGTCGCGGGCCTGGTGATGGCCCGGACTGCCCGCAACGCGTTCCTGTACCTCGTCGCCGGTGGCGTGATCTACCTGGTGCTGTGGCTCTACGGCCTCATCGTCGACCACGACAGCGCGGCGAACTTCGTGCCGGTCAACAACGCCGACAACTGGCTGCACCTGCTGCTCGGTCTGGGCATGGTCGCGCTCGGCTTCGCGCTGGGTCGCTCGGCCCGCACCGGCGGCGTGCCGCGGACCAGGTGAGGTGAGGACGGCGACGACCGGCGTCACGCGCGGGCCGTCGCCGTCCCCGAGTGCGGGGGTGCAGGCGGGTGGACCCGGACCTGGCGCGGTACGTGCGGGCCGTCGCGGCCGGACTGGGCTCGGCGGAACGGCGCTGGAGCACCGACCCCGGCCCTCCCGCGACCGCCTACCTGCCGCTCGACCCGCCCCTGCCGTCCTTCCCGGACCGGGACCTCGCGCTGCTGTGGGACGAGGAGTACGGCTGGGCCGCCGCCGTGCGCACCCGTGCCGACGAACCGCCCGTGGTCATCACCTACCTGGGTGGTGACGTCCTGCCGACCCCGGCGGACGTGGCCGCGTTCGTGGCGGCCCTGCGCAGCGGCAGGCACCCCGGCGACCCGAGGCCGATCCGGTTACGCACCTACGGCGGGCCCGACGACCTGCCCGGCCGCCTGCGCGCCCACTACCGCTGACCCGGCCCGCGACCCCGCGCCCGTCCCCGCGGCGAACGACACCGACGACGGGCCGACGAGCTCAAGCCCGGCAGGCGCCCGCGGTCACCGGCCGACGTCCGAGCCGGCCACGCCGACCCCGGTGGAGCGCCCGGCCCCGCTCGGGTGGCGGAGGCGTTCGGCCGCGAGCCTGCCCGAGATGAGCACCGGCGGTATGCCGACGCCCGGTGTGGTGCCGCTGCCCGCCAGGACGACGTTGCCTTCGCGGAACGGCAGGTTCCGCGGCCGGAAC
>NZ_JBFAAX010000594.1:0-3524 GCF_040639995.1 Actinosynnema sp. NPDC023658
CCCGGTGCCACAGCACCTCCGCGGTCCGCGAGACGTAGTTGCCGTCGACCACCCACGCCGGCCCCTCGGTGGCCGCGGCGAGCCGCGCGCGGAACTCCTCCACCGGTGTCGGCGCCCAGCCCGGTCCGTGCTGGATCGCGTCCAGCTCGACGTGCGCGCCGTCGACCACGCGGGCCAACCGACGGGCCAACGTCGACTTGCCCGCACCGCTCACGCCGAGCACGACGATCCGGCGCACGGAGAACCCGTCCACCACCCCACTGGACCACACCGACGCCGGTCCGTCCAACGAAAAACGGCGGTCAGCGGCCGGCGGTGGCGTGCGCGCGGGTGAGGGCCGAGGCCGCGGCGAAACCGAGGACCGGGTCCGGCCGGCCGGACAGCAGCCCGGCGTACAGAGGGCGGTAGTGCGCGACCTTGCGCGGCGTCCGGCCGTCGCCGCCGTGGGTGGCCAGCAGCTCGCCGCCGCGGCACGCGAAGCCGGTCATCGCCGTGTGGTCCAGCCAGACCTCGACGTCGCCGCACGTCAGCGCGCTGGACTTGCTGCTGGCGCCGGTGAGCCAGCTGGTGCGCAGGCGGGCCGTGCCCACCGCCCCGCGCGACCGGAACGACGCCGTGGCCCAGCACTCGACGCCGTCGTCCCGCAGCGAGGTCACCGCGTCGACCTCCACCAGCCGCGCCAGCACGGTGAGCTGGTTGATCCCCGAGTCCGCCCACGCCGAGACGTAGGACGTGAACGCCTGCTCGCCCTTGAGCACGTACGGGTCGCAGAACGACGACGTCACCCCGGTGACCGGCCCCCACTCCGGGTGCGCGGCCAGCAGCGCGGCAGCCCACTCCACCTCGGGCGAGAACGCGAAGTGGTGCGCGGTGAACAGCCGGTCGCCCGCGCCCGCCTCGGCCAACCGGGGGAGCGACGCCACGTCGAGCACCAGCGGCTTCTCCACCAGCACCCGGGCCCGCGACCCCGTCAACGCCGCCACCGCGAGGTCCGCGTGCGAGTCCGCCGGCGTCGCGACGACCACCAGGTCCGGCCGGTGGGCGGCCAGCGCGCCGGCGAGGTCGGCGTGGTGGTCGGGGGTCGTGCCGCAGAACGTCGGCGGCCCGGCGTGCGGGTCGACGGTGAACACCAGGTCCACATCGGACCGCTCGGCCAGCACCTCCAGGTGCGTGCCCGCGATCGTGCCCACCCCGACCAGTCCCACCCGCGTCACCGCCACACCACGAGTATCCACCCGGGACGGCGACGAGCCCACCGGGTCGGGGTCCGGTGGGCTCGTCTGTTTCCCGGGGGAGGGGAACCTACTTGCCGTGCAGCTGCTTGAGGTACTCGTAGGTGCTGGGCAGCGTGGTCAGCAGCTCCTTCTGCGTCTGCTTGATCTGCGCGAACACCGGCTCCGCCGAGTCCAGCACGTCCTGCCGCGCGGCCAGGGCGGGCAGCGAGTGGTCGGGCAGGTAGTCGAGCCCGGCGAAGATGCAGTAGTAGTTCGAGTTGTTCCAGAAGTTGCGGAACTCCGCGTCGAAGTTCGCGTAGTAGGTCGACTCGTCCGTGATCGGCATGTTCACCGCCAGGCCCGCCTTGTACATGCGGACCTTCTCCTGGAAGTCGTCCGCCAGCCGCAGCTCCTTGCAGGCCTGCCAGAACGCCGTGTCGTTGCGCGGCGCGAAGCTGAAGTGGCCCTGCACGAAGTCGCGGGAGTCGTCGAACATCGTCTCGATCTCCGCGTTGAAGCGGTCCTGCAGGATCGAGTCGAAGTTCTTGTCCGGGAAGTACTTCGCCAGTTGGTAGAGGGCCGCGTAGACGAAGTAGATGCCGGTGGACTCCAGCGGCTCCAGGAAGCAGGAGGCGAGGCCGATCGACACCACGTTCTTCACCCACGCCCGCCGGTTGCGGCCGACGCGGAACTTGATGTGGTTGAGGTTCTGCGTCTCCGGGTCGAGGCCCCACATGTTGCAGAACTCCAGCGTCGCGTCGTCACGCGTCTGGAAGCGGCTGGAGAACACGTAACCGGTGCCGAAGCGGCCCAGCATCGGGATCTTCCACGCCCACCCGCTCGACATGGCGATCGACGAGGTGTAGGGCTCGACGCCGTTGGCCTCGTCGTCGTGCGGCACCTGGGTGGCCACCGCGCTGTCGTTCATCAGGTGGTCGCTCATGTCCAGGAACGGTTCCTTCATCGCCTGGTTGATGAGCAGGCCGCGGAAGCCCGAGCAGTCGATGAACAGGTCGCCCTCGATGGTGAGGCCGCCCTCGGTCTTGAGCGCCGAGACGTGACCGCGCTGGTCGAGGACCACCTCGGTCATCTTGTCCTGGATGTGCACCGCGTTCTGGTTCTCGATCGACCAGCGGCGCAGGAACGGCGAGATCAGGTTGGTGTCGAAGTGCCACGCGTAGTTGGTCCACTTCGTGCCGTCCATGAACCGCGGCGACAGCTTCGCGTCCAGGATCGGGGGCTCGCGGTAGCAGGCGTAGTCGAACGGCTCGTCGGTCTGCCCGTTCAGCTTCTTGTGCGCCCAGTAGTGCGACAGCGGCTGGTTCTCGTGGTTCGGCAGCAGGCCGAACAGGTGGTAGTACTGGTCCGTGCCGTCGCCGTGCGGGCGCGCGTCCGCCTGGCCGCGGCCGGGTGTGCGCCAGTTGACGAACCGGATGCCCATCTTGTAGCTGGCGTTGCACTCGCGCATCCAGTCCTCTTCGGCGATGCCGAGGAACTCGAAGAACGTCTTGTGCAGGTTCGGCACGGTCGCCTCGCCCACGCCGATCTTCGGGATGGAGGGCGCCTCCAGCACGGTGACGTTCACCGCGGGGCCCAGCGCCTTGCCCAGGTACGCGGCCGCCATCCAGCCCGCGGTGCCGCCACCGAGCACCACGACCTTCTTGATCCTACGATCTTCCATCGAGGTTTGTCCTCCCGTCATGGTCACGACAAAGGTCGCGGAACCGACGTTCGCCGCAGTGCTGCCGGTCTTCGAAGGGCGAGGGCCCGAGATGGGCGAGTGCCCCGGGATGTCCGTGTCGGAACAACCTGATCCCAAATAGCTATGAATTCTCTATACCCGCCGCCGTCAGTCCCGTGTCAGCGGCTTGTCAGCCGTGTTCGACAACCTGTGGTCGTGACCGCTGCCCGGACGGGTCGGCGCTGCTCGGAGACCTGCACGAGAAAGGGGCGGTAACGTGGGACCTGCCTTCGCGGTGATTTCCGGTGCTCAGGTGGACCAGGTATTGCGAGGGCGGGAGAAGCACGTTCTCGAACTCATCGAGGCCGCCTACCGGTGGCACGGTGAAGGCGACACGGTCAATCCGCCGTCCTATTTCCTGCGCTTCCCCGAGGACCCCTCGTCGCGGATCATCGCACTGCCCGCGTCCATCGGCGGCGACATCGGCGTGCACGGGATGAAGTGGATCTCCAGCTTCCCCGCGAACGTCGCCTCCGGCCTGCCGCGCGCGTCCGCCGTGCTGATCCTGAACGACCGCGTGACCGGCTACCCGATCGCCTGCCTGGAGAGCTCCATCGTCAGCGCGGTGC
>NZ_JBFAAX010000595.1:0-3515 GCF_040639995.1 Actinosynnema sp. NPDC023658
GTCAGCCGCCGCGGCGTCAGCAGCAGGTCTGCCGAGCGCCTGCGGCGCGTGAACAGGCGCGTGGCGACCAGGCTGGACCTCAAGCACGCGGCGCCGATCGCGGCCACGCCCCGCAGGGCAGCACGCCTGGTCACGCCCTTGCGGGTGGCCAGCACACCGGCCACCACGAGCCACAGCACGCTGTGGTTCGCGGCCCGGGACAACCTCTTCATGCCGTGGTCGACCGATGAGGCGCGCAAGGCGCCGGAACGCCTCATCAAGGCCTGGTCCAGGCGGTTCACTCGTCTGAGCACACGAGAACGTTATCCGCGAATCGGGTGCGACGCCCGATTGGATCACTGAGGAAAGCTCCGAATGCGCCTACTGTTGAGGGATGCAGCGGCGGATCTTCGGCATTGAGACTGAGTTCGGGGTGACCTGCACCTTCCACGGGCAGCGCAGGCTGTCCCCGGATGAGGTCGCGCGTTATCTGTTCCGCCGGGTCGTCTCGTGGGGACGCTCGTCGAACGTCTTCCTGCGCAACGGCTCTCGGCTCTACCTGGACGTGGGCTCGCACCCGGAGTACGCGACCGCGGAGTGCGACGACCTCGCCCAGCTCGTCACGCATGACAAGGCTGGTGAGCGGATCCTCGAAGACCTGCTCGTCGACGCCGAGCGCAGGCTCGCCGACGAGGGCATCGGGGGAGACATCTTCCTGTTCAAGAACAACACCGACTCCGCGGGCAACTCCTACGGTTGCCACGAGAACTACCTGGTCGCGCGGGCGGGGGAGTTCTCCCGCATCGCGGACGTCCTGCTGCCGTTCCTGGTGACCCGGCAGCTCATCTGCGGCGCGGGCAAGGTGCTCCAGACGCCGCGCGGAGCGGTCTACTGCCTCTCGCAGCGGGCCGAGCACATCTGGGAGGGCGTGTCCAGCGCCACCACCCGGTCCCGCCCGATCATCAACACCCGCGACGAGCCGCACGCCGACGCGGAGCGCTACCGCAGGCTCCACGTCATCGTCGGCGACTCGAACATGTCCGAGGTGACCACGCTGCTCAAGGTGGGCAGCGCCAACCTCGTGCTGGAGATGATCGAGCAGGGCGTCCAGTTCCGCGACTTCAGCCTGGACAACCCCATCCGCGCCATCCGCGAGATCAGCCACGACCTGACCGGCAGGCGCACCGTGCGGCTGGCGGGCGGCAAGGAGGCCTCGGCGCTGGACATCCAGCGCGAGTACTACGAGCGCGCCGTGGAGCACGTGGCCAAGCGCGCGCCCGACCCCATGGCCGAGCGGGTGCTGGAGCTGTGGGGCCGCACGTTGGACGCGGTCGAGGCGGAGGACCTGTCCAAGATCGACCGCGAGATCGACTGGGCCATCAAGTACCGGCTGATGGAGCGCTACCAGGCCAAGCACGACATGGACCTGTCCAACCCGCGCATCGCCCAGCTCGACCTCGCCTACCACGACATCCGGCGCGGTCGGGGCATCTTCGACCTGCTCCAGCGCAAGGACCAGGTGGAGCGGGTGACCGACGACGGCGAGATCGAGGCCGCCAAGGACACCCCGCCGCAGACCACGCGGGCCAAGCTGCGCGGTGACTTCATCGCCGCCGCGCAGGCCGCGGGCCGCGACTTCACCGTGGACTGGGTGCACCTCAAGCTCAACGACCAGGCGCAGCGCACCGTGCTGTGCAAGGACCCGTTCCGGGCTGTGGACGAACGCGTGGAGCGGCTCATCTCGTCCCTGTAGCGGCGCCGCCGGGCCGTCGTACCGGGCGGCAGGACTCGGGGAGGACCCCGGACCGGGTGGTCCGGGGTCTTCTTCAGTCCCATTGACAAAATAGATTTTTACATACAACATGATTTTCGCCATGAGAGACGTCCTGTACCTGGAGCAGATCGAGCAGGCCGAGGCCCTGCTCAAGCCGCAGCGCATCGAGGTGCTGCGGCAGCTGGCCGAGCCCCGGTCGTGCACCGAGGTCGCCACGGCCCTGGACCAGACCCCGCAGCGGGTCTACTACCACGTGAAACGCCTGGTCGAAGCCGGTCTGGCCGCGCAGGTGGACGAGCGCCGGGTGCGCGGCATCAACGAGGGCGTGTACCAGGCCAGCGCGCGCTCGTACTGGCTGTCGCCGGGCCTGGTCGGCCGGCTCGGGCTGCGCCACGCCCAGGACGAGCTGAGCCTGGGGTACCTGCTCGACCTCGTCGAACGGGTCCTGGCCGACATCGCGGGCCTGGACCGCACCCGGCCCGAGCTGCCGTCGCTGGGCGTGTCCGGCGAGATCCGGGTGCGGCCCGACCAGCGGCAGCAGTTCTTCGACGACCTGAAGACGACCTTGCAGGAACTGTTCACGCGCTACGGCGGCCAGGAGGGCGACGCCTTCCGCCTCGCCGTGGCGTGCTACCCGAAGGAGGAGACCGATGAGTGAGACCGTGGTCCTTCGCGCCCGCACCACCGCATCCGTCGACCGGGTGCGCCGCGCGTTCACCGACGCCGACGAGCTGGCCGCCTGGCTGGCCGAGCACGCGACCGCCGACCTGCCCGACCGGTTCGGGTTCTGGGGCCGCCACACCCCGGAGGGCGACGCGCCGCACCAGGTCCTCCGGCACGTGGACGACCGGTCGCTGAGCTTCGGCTGGCACGTCGGCGGCGAGGACACCACCGTCGAGGTCGGCTGGGCGGCCGACGGCGACGGCACGCTGGTCACGCTGTCGCAGAGCCACTTCCCCGGCTGGGACGAGGCCGTGGTCGAGACCTCCGTGCTCGGCTACCTGTACACGTACTGGTGCCTGTCGCTGGCGAACCTGGTCGACCACGTCGAGGGCAGGCCGCTGACGCCGAAGATCGACTTCACCACCGCCGGGATGCGCGGCGAGGTGCTCATCGACGCGCCGGTCGAGGCGGTGGCCCGGGCCCTGGTGGACGCGCGCGAGTACGAGCGCTGGTTCGGCGCGAAGATCGACATCGAGGCGTGGGAGGGCGGCCGGGTCGCGATGGGCGGGTTCGACCGGAACCCGCGGCCCGCGAAGGTCGTCGACTTCGAGCCCGGCAGGCGGATGGGCATCGACTGGGGCGCCATGGTGTCGACCTGGGAGCTGGCCGAGTCCGACGGCGGCACCCGGCTGACGTTCGTGCAGAGCGGCTTCGACACCGGCCGACCGCCGTACGGGGCGTGGGCGGGCTGGCTGGCGGGCGTCGCGGCGCTGCGCCGCTACCTCGAGCTGCCCGACTGGCGGCCGATCTGGCTCCAGCCGGACGTGCCGGGCCTGCCCGAGGGCGTGCTCAGCGAGAGCTGAGCCGGATCAGGTTCAGCTCGACGGCGGTCCGCACGGCCGCCGTCCGGGTGTCGACGCCCAGCTTGGCGAAGATCCGCACCAGGTGCGTCTTCACCGTCGCCTCGCTGATGAACAGCGCCTTCCCGATCTCCCGGTTCGACAGGCCGCGGCCGAGGTGGTCGAGGATCTGCACCTCCCGCCGGGTGATCGCGGGCGCGGGGGCCCGGCGCAGCAGGCGGCTCGCGATGTCGGGCGAC
>NZ_JBFAAX010000596.1:0-3514 GCF_040639995.1 Actinosynnema sp. NPDC023658
CCGCGTGCCGCGCGGGACCGGGCCCGCCTCGCCGGTCGGGTCGCCGTGCAACTCCTGCGGCCCGTCCCGCCGTCGCCGCTCCTGCGCAGGCGCAGCTCCGCGATCCGCTGCGGCGTGGTCACCGTTCCCCTGGCGGATCTCAAGGTGGCCGGGAAGGCCGCCGGTGCATCCGTGACGTCCGCCTACATCTCGGCGGTGCTGGGGGCGTTCCACCGCTACCACGCCTATAACGGGGTGAACCACCGGAGCGTGCCGACCCTGGTGCCGGTGAACGTGCGCGAGCCCTTCGAGACCGGCGCGGGCAACATCGTCGCCTCGGTGCGCATCGCGGGGCCGATCGGTGACATGCCGGCACCGGCGCGCACGGCAGCCGTGCACTCCGTGATCACCGAGGCGCGCGACGCCCTCGTCCGGGACGTGCACACCACCCTGGCCGACCTCGGGTCCTGGATCCCGGGCCTGGTCCACCGGGTGATCGTGCCCCCGGTGCTGCGGAGCGCGGTCGACCTCGTGGTCACCAGCGTTCCCGGGTTCTCCCGCACCACCTTCGCCGCGGGCTCCCGGGTGGTGAACGCGGCGGCCTGGGCTCCCAGAGGTGGTGCCGCGGCCAACGTGTCGATGGTCTCGCACGACGGGACGTGCGCGATCGGGACGAACCTCGACCCGGCCGCCGTCACGGACACCGGCCTCTTCCACCACTGCCTGGAGCAGAGCCTCCGGGAACTGATCACCGGCTGACCCCGCCCGCCTCGCGACGGGGGTGGGACCGCCGCCGTGGAGCGCCCGGGATCCGAGACGCCGCGGACCGACGAGCCGACAGGAGGTCGGAGCAGTGGAACTGCCCCTGGAACAGGAGTTGCGCGCGGAGAGGCGCCGGCTGATCCTCACCTTGGACCAGCTGTCCGACGACACGTTCGAGTCCGGTCGCACGTTGTGCACCGAGTGGTCTCCCCGGGACGTCCTCGGGCACCTCCTCGCCGTGGACCGCTTCGGGGAGTCCTACCTCCCCTACGGCCCCTTCGTCGACGTCGCCAACCGCAAACAGGTGGAGCGGGCCCGCCGGCTGCCCCGGAGCCGACTGATGGCACGCGCCCGGAAGTGGGCGGACCAGCCGTCCCTGCCCAGCCGGATCGGTGCCGTGATCACCCTGGGGGACCTCGCGATCCACCACCAGGACATCCTGCGCGGTCTGGGGTTGCGCAGGGACCTCCCGCCCCCCGCGTCCACGTTCATCCTGTGGGACGGGGCGTTGCTGAGCCTGATCACCAACCTGAGGATCCTGCGGTACCGGGTGGTGCCCACGGACGGATATCCCGAGTTGGGGATCAGCTCGCCGTGCACGCGGGAGGTCCGCGGCACCAGGGAAGCCCTGGGCATGTGGCTCGCCGGGCGCGATTCGGTGGCCGACGAGCTGCTCTTCGACTGACCGCGCCCCTGTTCCAGGAGTCCCGGGCGGCGAAAGCGCCGAGTTCGACGGACGTCCCACGCAGTTCGAGGAGGAATCGCATGAACGACCGGAAGCCGACCAAACGACGTGTCCTGGTGAGAGGGCTCTCCACCCTCTTCTACGAGGCCGGGGAGGGTCCGGTGGTCCTGCTGGTGCCGGGTATCGCGACCGACCCCCGGGACTGGTACCGGGTCATGGACGAACTGGCCCTGACACACCGGGTCATCGCGCTGTCGTTGCCGGGTCTGGGCGGTACCAGCCCGTTGCCGGACGTGCGCCCGACCAGGGTGGCTTCGTTCGTCGCGGACTTCCTCGACGTTCTGGGAGTGGACTCCGTCATCGCGGTGGGACACTCCTACGGCGGCCTCGTGGCAGCCGAACTCGCCCTGCAGAACCCGCGGGCGGTCACCAGGCTGACGTTGGTCGACGCCTCCGGTCTCGGCCGGGCGGTCCACCCGGTGGCCGTCGCACTGGCCCTGCTGCCCGACCGCGCGGCCGACCTGGCATCCGCCTTCGCCTCCCTCCCGGGCGGCGCCGCCGCGTTCACCCTCTCCAGCAACGTGCTGCTGCGCCAGCCCTGGCGGATCCCGGTGAAGACCTGGGCGGCCCAGTTCCGGATGGCCAGGTCGCGGCAGTCGCTGCGGACCGCGCTCGAGGTGTTCCGGGAGTGCGGCGGCATCATCGGCCAGAGGGACGACATCACCGTCGTCGACCGCCTGCACGAGATCGACGTGCCGACCCTGGTGATCTGGGGCGGCCTCGACCAGCTCTTCCCGGTGTGGCAGGGCCGTGCGGCGGCACGCCGACTCCCGGCCGGCCGCTTCACCGTGCTGGTGGGCGCCGGGCACGTCTCCTACCTGGACAGCCACGAGGAGTTCATGGACGCCCTCGGTTCCTTCGTCCGCGACGACCTGGAACCCACGTCTCCGAGCGGTCCGGTGGACGGCGACGGGGGAGGACACCCGTGAACGACACCTCGGACGACGGAACGCGGTCGCCCGGCACACCGGGAACCGGGGCGGGCGGCCGAACGCGCGAGCCGGGCACCGCGCCGACGCACGCCGGCGGTGCGCGGACCGAACGCGAGGAACGGCACGGGGTCGTGATCATCGGTTCGGGCGTGGGCGGGAGCATCGCGGCGTTCCGCCTGGCCGAGGCCGGCGTGGACAACGTGGTCCTCGAGCGGGGCCGGCGCTGGCCGGTCACCCCCGCCGGTGACACCTTCCCCGCGTTCCCCTCCCTCGACCGCCGACTGGTGTGGCTGGACGACGATTCGACCCCCCTGCCGCCGGCCCGCGGGCCCCTGTCGTCCCTGCTCCGCCGTGCTACCTCGGCGGCGCTGCCGCGCTCGACCGGACTGCTGGACGTGAACGCGCAGGACGGCGTCGTGATCATCAGCGGCGCGGGGGTCGGTGGTGGGACGCTGGTCTACGGAGGTGTGCTGGCCCAGCCCCGCCCCGGACCCTTCCGGCGGTTGTTCCCCGCCGAACTGGACTACGACGAGCTCGACCGCGTCCACTACCCCCGAGCGCGCGAGCGCATGGTGGCCGCCCCGTTCCCCGACGACCTGCCGGCCCGGGAGCAGTACCGGTCGAACCGCCTCTGGAGCCTGGCGGCGGAGCGGTCGGCGCTTCCGGCCGAGACCATCGTGGGCAACTTCGACTTCGACGTCGTCCGGGGCGAACTCGACGGCACCCGGAGAGCTTCTGCGGTGATCGGCCAGTACCACTTCACCGGGTGCAACAGCGGCGCGAAGATGAGCGTGGACCGCACGTACCTCGCACGGGCCGAAGCCTCCGGCAGGACCTCGGTGCGGGCGCTCCACCGAGTGACCCACGTGTCCCAGGACCGCGGGGGCCTCTACCGCGTGGTCGCCGAGCGCCTGGACGAGGACGGAACCGCCGTCGAGCGCCTGGTGTTCTTGTGCGACAGGCTGATCCTCGCCGCCGGTGTGCACACACCGCGGATCCTGCTGACCGCACGGGAAACCGGTGCCCTGCCACAGCTGCACGAGTCCGTCGGGAAGGGGTGGGGATCCAACGGCGATCACCTGACCGCGATCAGGAC
>NZ_JBFAAX010000597.1:0-3016 GCF_040639995.1 Actinosynnema sp. NPDC023658
ACATGGTCGGCCTGTACCTCAACACGCTGGTGCTGCGGGCCCGGGTCGACCCGACGGCCGCGTTCACCGACTTCCTCGACCGGGTGCGGGTCGACGTGCTCGACGGGCTGTCCAACCAGGAGGCCCCGTTCGAGCGGCTGGTGGACGTGCTGGCCCCCGACCGCGACCTGTCGCGCTCGCCGCTGTTCCAGGCGATGTTCGTCTTCCAGAACACCGAGCGCGCCGAGTTCACCTCCGCCGGGCTGCACGCCGAACCGGTGCACTCCCCGTGGCGCAGCGCGAAGTTCGACCTGACCCTGGAGGTCACCGAGCAACCGGACGGCACCCTGGCGGGTGTGCTGGAGTACCCCGTCGCGCTGTTCGACCGGACGACCGTCGAGCGGCTGGCGGGCCACTTCCGCACGCTGCTCGGCGGCATCACCGACGACCCCGCCGCCCGCGTCTCCGACCTGCCGTGGCTGACCGTGGCCGAGGTGGAGCAGTTGCGGCGCTGGTCCGAGCACCCGGCCGACTACCCCGGCGGCACGCTGCTCGACCTGCTGGGCGACCTCGGTCCGCTGGTGGTCGGGGACACGACCCTGACCGCCGCCGAGCTGGACGCGCTGGCGAACCGGGCGGCGCACCGGCTGCGGTCGCTCGGCGTCGGCCCGGAGGCGGTGGTCGGCGTGCGGCTGGAACGCGGCGTGGAGCTGGTCGTGGCGTTGCTGGGTGTGCTGAAGGCCGGTGGCGCCTACCTGCCGCTGGACCCGGAGTACCCGGAGGAGCGCCTGCGGTTCATGGTCGAGGACTCCGGGGCGGAACTGGTGCTGACCCGGGACTTCGTGGCCGGGACCGGCACGTCGGGCGGTCCGGTGGAGTCGGGGGTGGGTCCGGGCAATGCGGCGTACGTGATCTACACGTCGGGGTCGACGGGTCGTCCGAAGGGTGTGGTGGTCGAGCACCGTGCGGTGGTGAACCGGTTGCGGTGGGCGCAGTCGGAGTACGGGTTGGACGTGTCGGATCGGGTGTTGCAGAAGACGCCGTTCGGGTTCGACGTGTCGGTGTGGGAGTTCTTCTGGACGTTGTCGGCGGGCGCGACCCTGGTGGTGGCGAAGCCCGGCGGCCATCGTGATCCGGTCTACCTGGCGCGGACCATCGTCGAGCAGTGCGTCACGACGGCGCACTTCGTGCCGTCGATGTTGCGGGTGTTCCTGGACCAGTCGTTGCCGGTGTTGCCGTTGCGGCGGGTGTTGTGCAGCGGTGAGGCCCTGCCTGACGACTTGGCGGAGTCGTTCCACCGGGCGGTCGGGTGCGAGTTGCACAACCTGTACGGTCCGACGGAGGCCGCGGTCGACGTGACGGCCGTGCGTTGTCTGCCGGGGGAGAAGGTCACCATCGGCCGCCCGGTGGACAACACCCGGCTGCACGTCGTGGACGACCGGTTCGACGAGACCGACGGCCAGGGCGAGCTGATGATCGCCGGGGTGCAGCTCGCGCGCGGCTACCTCGGGCGGCCCGCGCTCACGGCGGAGCGGTTCGTGCCCAACCCGTTCGCGGACTCGCCGGGCGAACGGCTCTACCACACCGGTGACCTGGCCTCTTGGCTGCCGGACGGCACGATCGACTACCTCGGCCGCATCGACCACCAGGTCAAGCTGCACGGCAACCGGGTCGAGCTGGGCGAGGTCGAAGCCGCCCTGTTCACCCACCCCGGTGTCCGGGCCGCCGCCGTCGCGGTGCACGACAACCGGTTGGTCGGCTACGTCGTCCCGGTCGGCGCACCACCGGCCGACCTGCGCGACCACCTCGCCGTGACGCTGCCCGAGGTGATGATCCCGGTCGTGTGGACGGTGCTGGACGCGCTGCCGCTGACGTCCAGCGGCTAGACCGACCGCAAGGCCCTGCCCGCCCCCGACGCCCACCGCGCCGGCACCGCTCACGTCCCGCCCCGGAACCCCGCCGAAGCCCTGGTCGCCAAGGTGTTCGCCGAAGCCACCGGAGCGCAGCGGGTCGGCGCGGAGAGCGGCTTCTTCGAGCTCGGCGGCGACTCGCTGCGCGCCATCCGCGCCGTGGGCCTGCTGCGGGCGCACGACGTCGAGGTCAGCGTCCAGGACCTGTTCCGCAGGCAGACGGTCGCCGCCCTCGCCGCCGGGCTGACCACCGCCACCACCGCCCAGGCGGTCGGCACGGCACCGTTCGCCCTGGTCGACGAGGAGCAGCGGGCCGCGCTGCCCGCCGACGTGGTGGACGCCTACCCGCTCACCCAGGCGCAGGCGGGCATGGTGCACCTCATGCTGGCCGGCGCCGACCGCGGCCTGTACGTCAACACCCTGGGCTACCCCGTGCACGACGACGGCGAGTTCAGCCTGCCCGCGCTGCGCGAGGCCGCGCGGCTGCTCGCGGCCAAGCACGAGATCCTGCGGACCTCCATCGACCTGGCCGACGGCGGCACGCCGCTGCAACGCGTCCACGCGGCGGCCGAGGTCGACCTGGACTGCACCGACCTGCGCGGCCTGGACCGCGACACGCAGGCCGCACGGGTGCGGGGGTCCCTCGACGCCGACCGGGCCCGCCCGTTCGACCTGGCGCGGCCGTGCCTGCTGCGGCTGCACGTCCACCGGATCGACGACCGCGAGTGGCGGCTGACGTTCCGCTACGTCCACGCCATCCTCGACGGCTGGAGCCAGAACTCCCTGGTCGCGGAGCTGCTGGACGCCTACCGCGCGGTCCGCGCCGACCGGGCGTGGCCCGCGACCCCGCCGGCCGTCCGCTTCGCCGACACCGTGGCCCGCGAGCTGCTCGCCCTGGAGTCCGCGCAGGACCGCGCGTTCTGGGCCGACCGGGTCGACGGGGTCACCGGGTTCACCGTCCCGGCGGCGTGGGCGGGCGAGGACGACGGCGTGTACCGCACCGCGCGCGTGCCGCACGGCGACCTGCCCCTCGACGCCGTCGCGGCGGACGCCGGCGTGCCGCTCAAGAGCCTGCTCCTGGCCGCCCACCTCACCGCGCTGCGCACGATCTCCGGGGCCACCGACGG
>NZ_JBFAAX010000597.1:3026-3513 GCF_040639995.1 Actinosynnema sp. NPDC023658
GCGTGGACGGCGAACTGGTGCGGGGCATGTTCCTCAACACCGTGCCGCTGCTGGTGCGCTCCGCCGCCGGGTCGTGGGCGGAGCTGGCGCGGGACGTGTTCGAGGCGGAGACCGCGCTGTGGCCGCACCGGCACTTCCCGCTGCCCGCGATGCAGGCCGAGTGGGGCGGCGCGACGCCGCTGGTCGACGTGTTCTTCAACCACACCGACATGCACGTCCTCGACCCGGGCGTGGTCGTCCTGGACGGCGTGGAGGACGACACGCCCAACGAGTTCGGGCTCTCGGTCTCCACGACACCGGGCGCGTTCGTGCTGGAGGCGTTCACGCACAAGGTGAGCGCGGCGCACCTCGACCTGCTGGCGCGCACCTACCGGCACGTCCTGGAGAGCGTGTGCGCGGGCACCGACCCCCGCGTCACCGGCCTGTCCGCGGCCGACCGCGCCGAGGCCCTGCGGGGCACCCCCGCGCCGCCGGCGCTGCGCGCGAC
>NZ_JBFAAX010000598.1:0-3506 GCF_040639995.1 Actinosynnema sp. NPDC023658
GCCGACGCCGCTGTCGGTGCCGGCGACGTACCGCGCGGCGACCTCCCAGCCCTCCGTGACGGGCAGGTGGGTGGGCAGGAGGCTGTCCTGGAGCATGGAGGCCGCCGCCCGCTCGGAGCGCGACCGGTGCACGTGCGCCGAGATCGCCAGCCGGTCGGCCACCAGCCGCAGCAGCTCCACCTCGTCGTCGGTGAACCGGCGGGGCGTGGTGCTGCCGACGTGCAGCACCCCGGTCAGCTCGCCCTGGGTGACCATCGGCACGCCCAGCATGACCCGCAGGCCCCGCTCCCACAGCAGCGGGTTGATCACCGTGGACTCGTCGACGTGCTGGATCTGCACGGGCTTGCGCGAGCGCGCCACCCGGCCGGCGAAACCGGTGCCCACCGGGATCCGGGTGCCCTGGAAGACCTCCTCCTCCAGCCCGGAGGTCGCCCTGGCCACCAGGTGCTCGCCGCCGGCGTCGGTCAGCAGGACGGTGACGGTGTCCACCGCCAGCACGTCGCGGACCTGCCAGAGCAGCACCTCGAAGATCTTGTCCAGGTCGAGGTCATGCAGCGTGCTGTCGGTGACAGCCTCCAGTACCCGCAGGCGCGTCTCCACGCCTCGCTCACCACTCATCCGTCAACACCGCCCAGCCCCGACCAGTACGCGGAGTGGACGGCACCGTCCTCTACAGTGCCACACAGCCGACGTCGAGCTCGTCAGTTTACCCCAGGACGATAGTGTGGCGAACGAACGAGGTCCGCCGGCACACGCCAGTGGGCGTTGACCCGGGGCGTCCGCGCAGGTGAGCGTCACCCGAGTGCCCGTGGTCAGGGCACCACGACGACCTTCCCGACGGCCTTGTCGGCCTCCATGTACCGGTGGGCCGCGGCGATGTCGTCCAAGCCGAAGACGCGGTCGACGTGGGGCCGGTGCACGCCCGCCTCCACCTCGTCGACGATCCGCTGCACCGTGGCCGTGCCCGCGCTGCCCTTGAGGTCGTCGCTGTGGAACGACGTGAGCCTCGTCCCGGACGGGATCGCGGCGATCGGCTCGAAGTCGGGGATGAGCCACCCGCTGAGCGAGCCCGCCACGCACACCGTCCCGCCCCGGCGGACCAGGCGCAGCGAGTCCACCGCCGTGGCCGCGCCGACCAGGTCGAGGACGTGGTCCGGGCCCTCCGGCCACACCGCCCGAACGTCGGCCGCCGCGGATCCGCCGTCGTCGACCAGCACGTGGTGCACGCCGGCCGCGGTCAACGCCCCGACCTTGTCCCGCCGCCGGGTCGTGGCGGCGATGTCGACGCCGTGACCGGCCGCGATCGACGCGGCGGCCATCCCCACCGACGACGTCCCGCCGCGGATCAGCAGCCGCCCCCGGCCCCCGGCCACGACGCCCAGCGCGTCCAACGATCCCTGCGCCGTCAGGTATGTCTCGGGCAGCGCGGCCAGCACGTCCCAGGGCAGCGCGGTGGTGATCGGCATCAGCAGCGGGTTGGGGAGCAGCGCGTACTCCGCGTAACCACCGTCGAACTGCCGGCCCATCCCGCCCATCACCGCCGCGACGGTCGTCCCCTCCGGCAGCCCGGGGTCGGTGGACGCCGCCACGACCCCCACGCACTCGATCCCGAGCACCCGCGGGAACGCCACGCCGGGGGAGTGCCCCTGACGGGTCCTCAGCTCCGCCCTGTTCAGTCCGGTGCCTTTGACCTGCACCACACTCCAGCCCGGCCGGGCCGCGGGCACCGGCACCTCGCGGACCTCCAGCACCTCGGGGTCGCCCGGCCGGACGCAGACCGCCGCTCGCATCGTCGCTCTCATGCGTCCACCATCGCCGGAAGCCGGTGCGGCGCTCCACCGGTAGAATGCCGACTTGTGCCGATCGGCCGCCAAACTCCCGGACCGACTCCCACGTCACGGCTGTGGCCGTCCGGCGGGGTCCACCTGTGGCCGTCGGGCGGGGCGAGCCAGGCGGACTCCCACGACCGGGGGCACCTGGTCTACGCGGCGCGCGGCGTGCTGTCCGTGCACACCGAGCGCGGCACGTCGATCGTTCCGGCCAACCGGGTCGCGTGGACCCCCGCGGGGTTCGTCCACCACCACCGCGCGCACGGCCACACCGACATGCGGATCGTCTTCCTGCCGGAGTCCCTGGCCAGGCTCGTGCCGGACCACCCCGCCGTGTTCACCGCCTCCGACCTGGCCCGGGAAGTCCTGCTCGCCCTCACCGGCCCGCGCGAGCACGACCGCGCCGCGAGCGCGCGCCTCCGCCGGGTGCTGGTCGACGAACTCCGCGAGGCACCCGAGCAGCCGCTGCACCTGCCGGAACCCCGTGACGACCGGTTGCAGGCCGTCGCACGGGTGCTGTACCGGGATCCCGGGAACGCCACGTCGCTGGCCGGGCTCGGGCAGGCGATCGGCGCCGGCGCCCGCACCCTCAGCCGGCTGTTCCACGACGAGCTCGGCATGACCTTCTACGAGTGGCGCACCCAGGTGCGCATCCACCACGCGCTCATCCTGCTCGCGGACGGCCACGACACCACGCGCGTCGCCCACGCGTGCGGGTGGTCGAACCCCAGCAGCTTCATCGCGGCCTTCACCGCCGTCATCGGCACCACGCCCGGCCGGCACCGCAAGCGCGCCGCGAACCCCTGACCGGGGTCGGTCAGCCCTCCTGCGGCGCGGGGCCCGGCGGGGGCAACCGAAGTCCGGCGGGCACCGGGGTTCCCGCCGGCCAGAGCCCGGCCGTCGGGGGCGGCTGGTCCGGGTCGATCCGGGACAGGTCCACGACACCGCCGGTGAACCTGGCGCCGGCGAGCGAGGGGCCACCACCGACGAACCTGGCACCGTCGAACGAGACGACCCCGCCCGCGAACGTGGCTCCGGAGAACGACAGCGGCCCGATGATCGTGGTGTCGGCGAACGTGACGGTGCCCGCGCCGGTGAACGTCGCGCCGGTGAAGTCGCCCCCGTCGAGGACCGCCCCGGTGAAGTCGAAGTCGTGGCCGCGCCAGGTCCGCGGGTCGTGGTCGGGCAGGTGGAGGTTGTCCCGGATGAGCCGGACGACGGTGAGCCGGACCAGCCGCTCCTGCCGCGGGTCCCGGCTCGCGCCGGGCGCGGACCCGGCGGGGTCGTGCGCGCCACCGCCGTCCGGTGCGGGCGCGTAGGGCTGGCGCAGGTAGGCGCACAGCACGTCGATGCAGCCTTGACGCGCCTCGGGTGCGTCGTTGGCCAGGGCGGCGAGGGCGTAGACGCCGGCGGTGCGGACGGCGGCGTCCGGTGCTCCCAGCAGCTCCGCGGCCTTGCCGAAGCGGTCGAGCAGGACCTTGGCGTCCTCGCGGTAGGCGTCCACCTCGTTGAGGCGCTGCCGCCGGTAGGCCACCGCCAACGCCACGACGGCCCCGGTACCGCCCACGACTGCCAGCACGACCTTCACCGCGTCGAGCCGGTCCGCGGTGCTCCACCACGTCGCACCGCCGGCCGCACCCGGCCGCCCCAGCACGCCCCACAGGAGCAGACCCGCGG
>NZ_JBFAAX010000599.1:0-3493 GCF_040639995.1 Actinosynnema sp. NPDC023658
GCCTGCCGGCTTCGTCCAGCCTAAGGCACCCGAACCCATGTCAAATCGGGCCTTGGTGGGGTGGTGGCGGGGCCGTTGGGGCTGGTGTGGGGTTGGAAAGCGTTGGGGTTAGAGGGCGGTGGGGGTTGGTTCGGGGACGGGGGTCGGCCGGGGGACGGGGGTGGGTTGCCAGGCCGCCATCAGGTCGCGGTAGAGGGGGGCGGTGGCCAGGAGGTCGGCGTGGGTTCCCAGCAGTGGTGGGCCGCCGTCCATCAGGAGGACCAGGTTTGCCCGCAGTGCCGACGAGAGGCGGTGGGCGATGACGATCAGGGTGCCGCCTCGGGCCGCGAAGGCTTGTTCCACCAGGGCTTCCGCTGCCGGGTCGAGGGCTGAGGTCGCTTCGTCCAGGATCACGACGTCCGCAGGTGAGGCGTAGACCCGCGCGGCGGCCAGGAGTTGGGCTTCGCCGCCCGACAGGCCGCCCCCTGCGTGGCCCACGGTTCCCGCCAGACCGCCCAGTCGCGTCACGAGCTGTGACGCGCCGACGGCCTCCACTGCTTGCAGGAGGACTGCGTCGGAGGCGGAGGGGGCGAACAGGGCGAGGTTCTCGCGCACGGTGCCGGTGAACAGGTACGTCTCCTGGGGCACGAGTGCGATTCGTTCATGCCGCACGTCCGGCGCCACTTGGCGCACCGGGACGCCGCCGAACCGCACGACGCCGGCTTGGGGTTCGACCATGCCGGTGACCAGGCCGGCGAGGGTGGACTTCCCGATTCCGCTCGGGCCGACCACGGCCAGGTGGGAGCCCTCCGGCAGGACCAGGTCGAGGTCGCGGACCACGGGTTCCGCGGTGGCGCTCCAGCCGAACGTGACCTTGCGCAGCTCCACCTCGGACCCGCCGGGCACGGCGTCACCGGACGGCACGTCGATCACCGGCGCGGCTTCGGCCAACCTCCGCAACGCCACCACGAGCCGCAGCACGACGGTGCTCGTGGTGTCCGCCAACCGCCGCAACGCGGGCTGCACGCTGGTGCTCAGGTACACCACGCCACCGAGCACCTCACCGACCGTCAACGTGCCGGCCCGCACCATCCCCGGGGCCACGAGCAGCAACAACACCAACGGCGCGAAGCCGCCGAGCGCGATGACGATCCCGCGCAACGCCGTGGCGAACGCCATCCGCACGGTCGCGGAGGCCTGCCGGTCGACCTGCTCCATCACGTCCCGCAGCGCGTGGTCCGCACCGCCGACGGCGACCACGTCCCGCATGCCGAGGAACACCGTCCCGGCGACGGACGCGGCCTGCTCGTCGGCCAGCACGAGCCTGCGCTGACCGCGCGCCAACGACGGCAGCAGCAGCCCGAACAGCACCAGGGCCGCCACGACGGGCAAGATCACCAGCCAGGCCAACGACGACACGGTCGCCGCCAGACCGACGAGGGCGGCGGCGGTGGTCACCAGCAGCGCACGGGCCTGAACGAGGACGCCGGCGGTGGCGTCGCGGACCACCTCGACGTGCCGGGTGATCCGGGCGACCGCACTGGCGTCCGGCTGGCGGGTCTGCGAACCGCCGTGCAGCACACCGCGCACGACCTGGCGCACCAGGGCGTCCCGCAGCGGTTCGACCACCGCGCCGAGCCGCATGAACACCTGCCGCAGACCGAACCCGCCGAGCACGGCGACGGCGGCGAACACCAGCAGCCACCCGACGCCGACCCACGGCCGACCGGCCGCGAAGCCCCGGTCCACCGCCAGCCCGACCAACCGGCCGGACAGCAGCGCGGGCACACCTTCCAACACCGACCAGCCGAGCAGCACCAGGATGCCGCGCCGCTGCTCGCGCAACGCCCGCAGGTACGTCATCAGCCGAACACCGCCCGGTACTCGTCGTCGTCCCACAGCTCCGAGTGCGGACCGACCGCGCGCACCCGGCCCTCGTCCAGCCACACCACGACGTCCGCCCGCCGCGCGGTCGCCGCGCGGTGCGTCACCACGACCCGCGTCCGGCCCGGCAGCGCGGACTCGACCGCACGCTCCACTGTGGACTCCGTCACCATGTCGAGGCTGGCCGTGGCGTCGTCGAGCACCAGCACCTCCGGGTCGCGCACGAACGCCCTGGCCAGCCCGAGCCGTTGCGCCTCGCCACCGGACATGGGCGCCACCGACATGGGCGTGTCGTACCCCTCGGGCAGCCGCACGACCACGTCGTGCACCTGAGCGGCGCGGCAGGCGGCTTCGACGTCGCGGAGGTCGCGGGACGTGCCGTAGCGGACCGTGTCGGCCACCGTCGCGCCGACGAGGGCGGGCCGCTCGAACGCGTAGCCGACGGACCCGCCGCGCCGGACCTCGCCGGTGGACGGCCTGGTCAGGCCGCCGATCACGGACGCCAGCGCCGACTTGCCCGACCCGGACCTGCCGACCACGGCGACGAACGTCCCCGCGGGGACGGTGAGGTCCACGTCGTGCAGCGCGCCGGACACGTTCACGCCGGTCAGGACCAGTTCGCCCGGTGGGGCGGGTTCCGGTCGCTCCTCGGGCGGTGTCGGGGTAGTGAGCACTTCCTCGATGCGCTGCGCGGACGCCCGCGCGCGCTGCAAGGCCGTCAGCAGGGCGGTCTGCCCGACCACCGTCATCCCCAGCGCCACGTACCCGAGCGCGGCCAGCACGTCACCCACGCTCAACCGGCCGGCGACGACGCCGAACCCGGCGGCGGTCAGCACGGCCAGCTCCACCGCGGGCAGCAGCAGGCCGGCCCGCCAGATCATCCGCGCCTGGGTGCGCCACATGCCGACACCGGCGGCGGTCAGCCGGGGCAGCGGCCGCAGCACCCGCTCGGCCTCCTGGTCGGCCCGACCGGAGGCGGCGATCGTGCGCAGGCCGCCGACGGCGTCCACGAGCCGCGCGGACAGCTCGCCGGACACCTCCTGGTAGGTCGCCACGTCCACGGCCGTCAGCCGAAGGTGCGACCTCACGAGCAACGCGGCCAGCGGCACGCTCAGCAGGAACACCACCGCGAGCCGCCAGTCCAGCAAGGCCAGGGCGGTGATCGCGCCGGCCGCGGTGAGCACCGAGATGCCCAGGTTCACCGCCAGCACCGCGACACCGCCCGCGATCGCGCTGTCGCCGGTCAGCCGGCTCACCGCGTCACCGGCCTCGAACCGCGTCGGGTGGCCCAGCGCCACCAGGTGAGCGGTCAACCGGCGGCGCAGCCACGCCGCGCCGCGCGCGGTGATGGACGCCGCGAGCACCACGCCGATCGCGTCACCGAGCACTTCCACGCCCGCGAGCCCGACCAGCCACAACACCGTGCCGCGGTCCAGCCGACCGGCCAGGGCCATGTCCACCGCGGAGGCCAGGGCGGTGGGCAGCAGGAGCCCGGCGGCCGTCGCGGGCAGCGCGTTCAGCGCCAGCAGCAGCCAACGGGGATCGCGTCGCACGACAGAGGACAGCACCATGCTTGGGGACTCCTATGGCGATCGCCGCGGACGGGCGCATCATGTGTCGGGGGGCCGTC
>NZ_JBFAAX010000600.1:0-3472 GCF_040639995.1 Actinosynnema sp. NPDC023658
GGTGGAGGGGCGTCAGTTGCGCAGAGTCCATTGCTGGGGAGTTCAACCGAGGGGTGGCCGGTCACCTGATGGATCGTGCCTGGCTGTCACGTGCGGTGTTGCATGCTCGCGCGTCCAGGGGCCGTAGGAGAACGCAACGGCAGTGATGCGGAGACCGGACAATCGGCCGGTCCGCCTCTGGACTTTTCGCCCGACGGCTCACTGGGCGGCCGGCACGTTGGTCATCATGGCCCCCGACGAGAACCCGCTGACGACGATGCGGGCCGGATCGACGTCGTAGCGCTGGCGAGTCCAGCCGACCATGGACATGGTGCCCGTGGAGTCGCTGCCGCCGTTGCGGGTCAGCCCGGCCAGGGTGGACACGTCGAAGGAGTGCCCCTCGCGGGTCGCTTCGGGTACCACGACGACGTAGCCGTACCGGTCGGCGGCGGTGGCGAAGACACGCGTTCCGGCCACCGTGCGTGACCGGGGTGCCGGTGATGGTGGACGCGGTCGTGTCGTTGTGCGCGCAGTTCGGGAATCGTGCATTCGCACGGCAGTTCCCACCGTCGCCATCGACGGCAGGTCGCCGCGAGCGCCGCACCGGATCGCGGGGCCGTGACTCGTGGGCCGATGTGGCCACGCAGAGGACCGGCAGTTAACGCACCATCCCGGGCGAATTGTTAGCGTTCATCTGCGTCTTGCGTGTCGAGCACTTGACTGTGCAACCACGTGTTGCCGGGTCCGAGCAGCACCGATGCTCCTGCAAGGCGTTCCGTCTCAAATGGCGGCCTGCCCGAGCTTTCCGATTGCACCCTTCTGTGAACACTGCCTTGTGAGCGTGAACATCAGGTGCCACACTGGCTCCGCCAAAGCCTGCGCCGCTGACGGGAGCCGCCGCGCCACAGCCCGCCGGCAGATCTGTCGAACCCGAGATTCCGGACCAACGGGCAGTGCTCTGCCCGGCCGTGCGCAACACGGATGGCAGTCGGGATGTCATACGCATCGAGGAGTGAGACCAGGGTGACAGCAAAACGACTCCCCCGTACCCGCAGGGTGGCAACGCTGTTGGCGGCAGGCATGCTGCTGTTCGGCGTAACGACAGTGCTGCAGACATCGTCAGCCCAGGCATTGGACAACGGTGTGGCGCGCACGCCCCCGATGGGCTGGAACTCGTGGAACACGTTCGGCTGCAACATCAGCGAGACGTTGATCAGGCAGATGGCCGACACGATGGCCAACTCCGGCATGCGTGACGCGGGCTACCAGTACGTGGTGGTGGACGACTGCTGGATGAACCCCAACCGGGACTCGTCGGGCAACCTCCAGGGTGACCCGAGCCGGTTCCCCAGCGGCATGAAGGCGCTCGGTGACTACATCCACGCCAAGGGCTTGAAGTTCGGGATCTACCAGGCGCCGCTGTCCGAGACGTGCGCGCAGTACTTCAACTCCTACCCCGGCGCGACCGGCAGCCTGAACCACGAGGCGCAGGACGCCCGGCAGTTCGCCGCGTGGGGCGTGGACTACCTGAAGTACGACTGGTGCTCGCCCAGCGGCACGATCGACGACCAGGTGCGCACGTTCGCGAAGATGCGCGACGCCCTCGCGGCCACCGGCCGGCCGATCGTCTACAGCATCAACTCCAACAGCATCCACGACAAGACCGGGCCCCGGCGCAACTGGGGTGACGTCGCGAACATCTGGCGCACCACCGAGGACATCACCAACAAGTGGGACACCGGGCAGACCAACGGCTACCCGATGGGCATCCAGAACATCGTCAACGTCACCGTTCCGCTCGCCTCCTACGCCAAGCCGGGCGCGTTCAACGACCCGGACATGATGGAGGTCGGTCGCGGTGGGATGACCGACACCGAGATGCGCAGCCACTTCGCCCTGTGGGCGGTCATGGCCTCGCCCCTCATCGCGGGCAACGACCTGCGCAACATGGACTCCGCGACGTCGACGATCCTGAAGAACGCCAACCTCATCGCCATCAACCAGGACCCGCTGGGGCAACAGGCCGTGCAGGTCACCAACGACGGCACCCGCCGCGTCCTGGCCAAGCGACTGGCCAACGGCAACGTCGCGGTGGCGCTGTTCAACCAGGGTAGCGGCACGACCACCGTCTCGACCACGGCGAGCGCGATCGGCCTGTCGGGCAGCTCGTTCACGCTGCGCGACGCCTGGACCAACGGCACCACCACAACGTCCGGCACCATCTCGGCCAGCGTCCCGGCGCACGGCACGGCGGTGTACGTCGTCAGCGGCGGCGGGGGCCCCGCGCCCACGTCGTTCTCCTTGGTGAGCCAGAGCTCCGGCCGCTGCCTGGACATCCCCGGCAGCACGCCGACCAACGGCGCCCTGGCCCAGATCTGGGACTGCAACAACCAGACCAACCAGCGCTAGATGAAGTGGGAGTACCTCCACCCCGAGCAGGGCCGCTACAACTTCGGGATGGCGGACGCCATCGTGAAGTTCGCCCAGCAGAACCGCCAGGTGGTCCGCGGGCACACCCTGCTGTGGCACAGCCAGAACCCGGCGTGGCTGGAGCAGGGCGACTTCACCCCCGACCAGCTCCGCGCGATCCTCCGCGACCACATCACCACCGTCGTCGGCCGCTACAAGGGCCGCATCCAGCAGTGGGACGTGGCCAACGAGATCTTCGACGACTCGGGCAAGCTGCGCACCGAGAACATCTGGATCCGAGAGCTGGGCCCCGGCATCATCGCGGACGCCTTCCGCTGGGCCCACCAGGCCGACCCCAAGGCCAAGCTCTTCTTCAACGACTACAACGTGGAGAGCGTCAACGCCAAGAGCAACGCCTACTACGCGTTGATCAAGGACCTGCGCGCGCAGCGCGTGCCGGTCGACGGCTTCTCCGCCCAGTCGCACCTGAGCACCCGCTACGGCTTCCCCGGCGACCTGGAGACGAACCTCAAGCGGTTCGCGGACCTGGGCCTGAGCACCGCCATCACCGAGCTCGACGTCCGGATGGACCTGCCGGCCGACGGCGTGCCCACGGCGGAGATGCTGGCCAAGCAGGCCGACTACTACAACCGCGCGCTCGTCGCGTGCCTCAACGTCGAAGGCTGCGACTCCTTCACGATCTGGGGCTTCACCGACAAGTACTCCTGGGTGCCGGTGTTCTTCACCGGTGAGGGCGCGGCGACCGTGATGTGGGACGACTTCACCCGCAAGCCCGCCTACTACGCCCTGCAGTGCACGCTCGCCAAGGAGTCCGTCAAGCGCGGCGAACACCACCCGCAGCTGCCGAAGTGCGCGTAGTGCCCCCGGCGCGAGCCTGATCGCGTCACCGCGAACCGTCGGCCCCCGTCCGAGCCAGTGCGCCCGGGCGGGGGCCGATCACCACGTCCGGGCGGGTGCTCAGGCGAACGCGACGACGGCGCAGGACGCCGCCAGCGCCAGGCACAGGGGCGAGTAGACGCGCAGGTCGAGCCGCGCG
Source organism: Actinosynnema sp. NPDC023658 (assembly GCF_040639995.1). Classification (NCBI taxonomy): domain Bacteria; kingdom Bacillati; phylum Actinomycetota; class Actinomycetes; order Pseudonocardiales; family Pseudonocardiaceae; genus Actinosynnema; species Actinosynnema sp. NPDC023658. The sequence goes on from NZ_JBFAAX010000600.1 coordinate 3,446, forward strand.
AACCCGGTCGACCGCCGGGACGACACG
>NZ_JBFAAX010000601.1:0-3458 GCF_040639995.1 Actinosynnema sp. NPDC023658
TCCGGGACCCGTCCCGCTGGCAACCGAACGTGGTGACCGAAGGCAACGGCGTCTTCCGGGTCCAGGAGTTCGTCACACCGCAGTGGAGCGTCACGCGGCCGTATTCGTACCGCGACCCCGCGGAGTTCCCCCTGCCTCCGCCCGTGAACAGCGACGCAGTGCGCAACCCGGCCGGGTACAAGCGCCAGGCGGACGAGATCCTGCACGCCTCGGCCAACCTGACCGACTACCAGAAGGTCCTGGCCGAGAACTTCAACGACAAGTTCCACGCCCTGCCGCCCGCCTTCCGGCACATCGCGGCCGCCAACCACTACGACCTCGACCGGTTCGTCTTCCTCGACACCCTCTCGAACGTGGCCCCGTTCGACGCCGGGATCGCGACCTGGCACTACAAGCTGCGCTACGACGCGGTCCGCCCGTTCACCGCGGTCCGCTACCTGTACGGCGACCGGAACGTCACCGCATGGGGCGGCCCCGGTCAGGGCACCGTCACCGACATCAAGGGCAACGAGTGGCGCAGCTACCTCGAGACGGCGGACCACCCCGAGTACCCGTCGACCTCGACCGCGTTCTGCGGCGCGCTCGCCCAGGCGGCCCGCCGGTTCACCGGTTCGGACGCCCTCGGCCTGTCGATCCGTGTCGCCAGGGGCGCGTCGGTGGTCGAACCGGGCATCACCCCGCGCGCCGACACCACCCTGGGCCCGTGGGAGACGCTGACCGAGTGGGAGCAGGAATGCGGCCTCAGCAGGCTCCTGGGCGGCGTCCACTTCCGCTCCGCCATCGACGCGGGACGTGAATTGGGCAGGCGCGTGGGCGACCGGGCCTACGAGTTCCTCAAGACGCACATCGACGGCACCGCGCCACCGCCACCGCCACCGGGGAGCTGACCGGGTATCGCGGTCCGCACGGCAGGAAGCCGGGAGCACGAGGCTCCCGGCGGGAACAGCGGTCGCTCCGGCATCGGCCATCCGTCCCGTCGGGTGTGCCGACGGGGAGGGATGGGCCGGTCCCGGACGTACTCGCGGAGCCGATCGCCGGTGGCGAGCTCGGCTGCCTTCGACCTCGAGCCGCGCGTAGTCCACCAGCTGGTTCGTGGAGTGGGATGACGTCACCTACACGGGTGCACAGGGTCGATGACCGAGTGGCTCCAGTTGCGATGGTGAGCGGGCCGACCCATGCTCTGTCGCGGAAGAGGGCCGCTATGTGGATCATGCCCTGATCGCTTTCTCGAAGCCTGTGACGATTCGTTTCTCTCCACGAGGAGTGACCAGGTTCATGCCCCACCCGGGTCTGTCCGATCAGCGGGCCGCCGAGGCCGTCACCGTGGTCATGTCCGTTCACCGGGATCAGTGCGACTTGGCAGCGGCGGTGGACGACTTGGTGTCCGCGCTGGACCGGGTCGGAGAGCGGCACTGCGTGCTCCTCGTTCTCGAAGACGACGATCCCGCCACCTCGGTGAGCGTCATCGACGAGGCGGTGAACCGCTATCGGGATCGCATCGAGGTGGTCCGTCACGAGCGCGGTTGTGACGAGAAGGTGTTGCCCTGCACGGGCTTGGCGGTGGCCTTGGCGGAGACCGATCACCGGCGGATCTTCCTGACCGGCGTCCGTTTCACCTCCGCGCGACTGCCTGCGCTGCTGGCGGCGGCGCGTGAGGACCGGGCCAGCCTGGTCATCGGGTGCCGTTGCGCCCGCTTCGATCCGCCGCGTCGCAGGATGTGCTCCTGGCTGCGGAAGGTAGTGCGGCTGGTTCCGCTGGACACCGGACGTCACTGCCCGGATTTCGCCTACCACCTCGTCGACCGACTGGCGCTGACCGATCTGGGCGTGCGCACACGGCCACCGGCGCCGGTGGAGTTGCTCGCCGAGCCGCGCCGACATGATGCGAGGGCAGCGGCACTTTCCTCCCGGCACCGGCGCGGGAGGACCAACGGGCCGACCGCCTCGGTCGTGAATGTGCCGGGTGCCGGGAAGGGCTCGGTCCGTACGAGGCCGGTCGGCCGTGTCGTCAGCAGGGTGCTCTCGCCTCACGATCCGGTCTTCCGCGCGGTGCTCCTGGTCGCGGTGGTGTTGTCGGCGGCTGCTTGCGCTGTGGTGGCCGCGAGCCAGATGACGCTGGCCTACCCGGATGCGGTGTCGCACCTCCTGATCACCCGTCGGGTGCTCGACGCGTCGACGCCCGGTGCCGCCCAGCTCGGCGGGGTGTGGCTGCCGCTGTCGCACGTGCTGGCACTGCCGTTCGTGGTGGAAGAGTCGTGGTACCACGCGGGCGTCCTGCCGAGTGTGGTGTCCATGTGCGCCTACGTCGCCACTGCGGGCTGGTTGTACCGCATCGGCACCGCGCTCACCGGGCGCCGGGCGGGTGGCGTGACCGCGGCCTTGGTGTTCTGCGCCAATCCCAATGTCCTGTACCTGCAAAGCACGCCGATGACCGAGGCACTGCTGTTCGCCTGTCTGGCCGCGTCGACCTGGCACCTGCTGTGCTGGTGCCAGAAGGGTGACTACCGGCATCTGCTGGCGACGGCCGTCGCTGTCCTCGGGGCGACCCTGGTGCGTTACGAGGGGTGGGTTTTCCTGGTGGCGGTAGCGGCTGTCGTCGGAGTGCGTTCCTGGCGGCGGTCGCGGACGGCGCCGGAGCCCTGGGTGCTCGTGCGAGCCGACCTGGTGTTCTTCGGCTGCCTGGCGGTCGGTGGCGTGACCGGCTGGGCGATGTGGAACGACGCGATCTTCGGTGATCCGTTGAACTTCGTGCGTGGGGAGTTCGCCAAGCCCGCGTTGTGGGTCGGTGCAGGAGAGCAGGCCGTCGGTGATTGGGGTGCGTCGCTGTGGACCTACCTGCACGCCATGGAGCACAACCTGGGGCCGGTTGTGCTGGTCCTGTCCGGGGTCGGGCTGACCTGCTTCACGTGGCGGACGAGGTTGCGGGACGAAGCCCTGGCGCCGTTGCCCTTGCTGGTGTTCCTGCCCTTCTTCGTCTGCGCGCTTCAGTCCGGTCAACGGCCACTGCACGTACCCGAGATCAGCGGTGACCTCTACAACGTCCGGTTCGCGCTCGTCATGGCGCTGCCGGCGGCGGTGCTCACCGCCTACCTCGTGCCGGCGGATCGGACACCGCTCCGGTTCCTGCCCGCTGTCGCAGCGCTGTTGGGTTGCGGGCACCTCGTGCTGACGGGAACTGCGACGCTGGAGGAGGCCCAGGCCTTCCGGGCGGGTGCCACCGAACGCGTCAACGCCCGGGCCGCGGCCTGGCTGCGCGAGCACTACGACGGCGGCCGGGTCTTGATGCAGTCGTGGAGCAACGAGACGGTCAGCTTCGGCTCCCAGGTGCCCATGGAGCGGTTGGTCTACGAAGGCAGCTTCCGTCAATGGGAGCCCGCGCTCGATGATCCTCTCGGGCACGGGATCCGTTGGATACACCTGCGCCGCACGCCGGGCGGCGAAGACCTGGTGTGGCAGCG
>NZ_JBFAAX010000602.1:0-3455 GCF_040639995.1 Actinosynnema sp. NPDC023658
CGACCGTCGGCGGCATGACCGCCTGTCCGCTCAGCGTGGCCTCGACCGTGTGCCGCAGCGCCTCCGGCGTGGCGTCCCGGAGCAGAACGGACCGGGCACCCGCACGGACGGCACGCACCCCCGCCGCCCCCACCGCGCCCTCCATGACGGCGATCACGACCGTTGACGCCGTCTCTTGCCGCAACTGATCCAACAGGAGCCAGTCCGACTCCGACCGCACCGTCAGCAGGACCACCGCAGGCCGGGACTTCCGTGCCCAAGCGAAGACGTCCACCGGCGTCTCGACGGAGTGCCCGGCGGCTGACAGGACCCCGGCGACCCCCTGCCGGAACAGCGGCAAGGGGTCCACGACTGCGATGCGAGCCACCACCGGCGTGGCTGGTCCCTTCCCCGGCCGCCGGAGGTCCCTCCGGCGGTCTTCGTGCCGGCCTGCCGTCGCTGGGCGACTGCCAGAGAGATCATCCTCCGCTTCCGGCCGAACGTGTCGCAGCCGGTCATGGACACGCCGGTTCCTGTCAGAGGTCTGCCAAGCACGGTCATGGACCTGCACAGCGACCGTTTCTTAGCGTCACCCGAGGCCGTTCAAGGCGAATACGGGGGCAAACGTGGTTTACGACAGCGACAACAACGACTTCCCCTCCGCACCGATCCGCCCGGAAGACCGGCCGCGCACACGAACCCCAGAGTCCCGGCTGCCGCCCGAGAACGTGCGCCGGGAGATCCTCCGGCTGGCCAAGGAGGTGGGCTACGGCCCAGCGAGAATAGAGACGGTGCTCCGCAAGGACGGTGTGGGGGGACGCCCGGTGACGCTGCCGATCTCCGTCATCAGGGCCGTCCTCGAACAGCACCGACCACACGGGACCGACCATCGGGCCGCAGGAGCGGCCAACTGATTCGCCGCGCCCGCCCCGACCCGGCCGCCACGCCTGTGGGGTGTCAGGACTCTGCTCTGGCGTACTGGCTGCGACGATCACGCATGCTGGACCTCCAGGGCATGATCGTGAGGTCTGGCGTTACGACTGCTGTACCTGATCTTCGTCCGACTCGGTGACTGGCTGGTTCTGCTCGGCCGGTCATCCGCGGCCAAGGAAGTGGAGTTGCCGATACTGCGGCACGAGGTCGCCGTGCTGCGTCGATCCAACCCCCTTCCGCGCCTGGAGTGGGCTGACCGTGCTGTACTCGCCGCGTTAGTGCACCGACCCTGTACCTGCCAATAATCTCATCCATGCAGGTAGAGGACGCGCGGCACTCAGGGCCCCGAGGCGCTCAGGTCACAGCTGCCATCCTGTGGGGTGTCAGAACTCTGCACTGGGGTGCTGAGCTGCGACGATCGCGCACGCTGGACCTCGAGGGCATGATCGTGAGGTGTGGCGTTACGACTGCTGTACCTGATCTTCGCCCGACTCGGTAACTGGCTGGTTGGTCCTGCTCGGCCGGTCCTCAGCGGCCAAGGACATCGAACTGCTGGTGCTGCGGCACGAGGTCGCCGTGCTGCGCCGGGCCAACCCCCGCCCGCGGTGGGAGTGGGCCGATCGTGCTGTGCTCGCCGCGCTGGTTCGCCGACTCCCCCGGCGGTTGCGCGAGCGCCGGTTGGTGACACCGGGAACGCTCCTGCGATGGCACCGGCGCCTGGTCGCGCGGAAGCGGACCTTGTGCCGCTCGAAAAGTCATCGCCGCTGGTAGAGCGGGGTGTCAGCGCGTTGGGACCATTTCCGGGTGATCGTGTCCCTGCTGTACAAGGTGACCCGGAAGGTGTTGTCCGCCCCGGCGGTGCTGCTGCGCGGCGAGGCGGCTAAGGACGCCGAGCTGCTCGTGCTGCGGCACGAAAACGCGGTCCTGCGCCGGCAACTCGCGGGTCCGGTCCGCTACGAACCCGCGGACCGATTCTGGTTCGCCGCCCTGTCCGCGCTGGTGGATCGCTGCCGGTGGCGGAAGGTCTTCCCAGTCACGCCGGGAACCCTGCTCGCCTGGCACCGCAAACTCATAGCCCGCAAGTCGGACCACACCGCGCATCGACGCCCACCGACACGAGCGGCGGTCAAGTCGCTCGTGCTGCGGCTCGCCCGGGAGAACCCTCGGTGGGTCATCGGCGGATCCAGGGTGAGCTGGCCCCGACTCGGCCACCACATCGCACCCTCGACGGTCTGGCAGATCCTGCACGACGCGGGCATCGACCCGGCACCACGCCGCAATGGCCCGACCTGGCGGCAGTTCCTCACCGCCCAGGCCCAGGGCATCATCGCGGCGGACTTCCTCCACCTCGACACCGCGCTCGGCAAGCGCCTCTACGCCGTGGCGTTCCTCGAACACGACACCCGACGCCTGCACATCACCGGCGTCACCGCCCACCCGACCCAGGTGTGGACCACACAGCAGGCCAGAAACCTCACCGCCGACCTCGGCACCCGCATGGAGTCCCTGCGCTTCCTTCTCCGGGACCGCGACGGCAAGTACAACCAGACGTTCGACGCCGTCTTCCAGGCCGACGACCTGCACGTGATCAACAGCGCGCTACAGGCGCCCCAGATGAACGCCCACTGCGCACAGGTCATCGGCACCATCAGACGCGAACTCCTCGACCATGTCCTGATCACCGGCGAAGCCCACGCACGACACGTCCTCGAAACCTACGAACACCACTACAACCGACACCGACCCCACCAAGCCCGCCAACAACTACCACCCGAAGCCCGGCAGCACCCCGCCGCCGCACACGACCTCGACACCCATAGACCGCTCCGCACCCGCATCCTCGGCGGCCGCATCAACGAATACAGAAATGCTGCCTGACCAGCAGCGATGACTTTTCGAGCGCCACAGGCACCGCGGTCGCCGCGATGCCACCGCCGAGCCTCACTCCTCGGGCAAGGAGAAGCGGATGCGCGTGACCCGGCCGCCGTCGACCTGGTCACCGATCTCCAGTTCCAGCTTGCGGCACCTTCCGTGCCGTCGCCGTGCAGGTCCACCACGGTCTCGCTGGCGCCGTCGTCGCCCAGCACCTCCACGCGGACCGTCGTCGCCGAGAAGTCCTTGAGGTCGCGTTCCCGCCGCTTGCGCCAGGCCATCCACAAGCCGGTCAAACTTGGCCGTGACCGCGCCGGCGGCGACGTTCTCCGCCACCGACACCAGGACGTCCACCAGCGGGCCGCGGTAGCCGGTGTCCCGATCGGCCCGTTCTACCGGGCCGGGCAGCGCACCGGCCACCTCCGCCGGGGTCAGTCCGCTGTTCTCCACCTCGAAGCGCATGACACCTCCACTACCCTGGTTCACCCGTGCACCACCCATCGCCCGCCGTGCTCGCGGCCCGGCGCGGACTCGTTCAACGTGCGGACGAGGTCGACCACCGCGCCGCGCCGCGCGTGGGTCCGGCGGGCGGCGGCGACGATCTTCGGCGCCCACTCCACGTCGCGGATCGGGCGCAGCGGCGATACCACCAGCGCCGCGCCGGCGTCGAG
>NZ_JBFAAX010000603.1:0-3453 GCF_040639995.1 Actinosynnema sp. NPDC023658
CCGCCGCCATCTGGCACAACCGCGCCACCGGCCAACCCGTCACCCGATCCCTGACCGCCTACGACCACTGACCGACTTACGCATTACTCGTCTAGGTCGAGGAGGAACACGTCGTCGTGGCGTTCGAGCGTCGGCATGCGGGCTCCTCGGGGGTGCAACGGTGGCTACCAATCGGTAACTTAGTGCGCGGGCAAGGCCCCCGTCACCCCGCTCTAAGATCCCGCAGGTGACCGCCTACGACGATCTTGACGCGTTCGAGCACCTGGACACCTCCACCCTGCCGCCGCGCCAGCAGCGCATCCTGGCGGCGATCCGCGACTGGGTGGTCCGCCACGGGTACTCACCGAGCACGCGGCAGATCGGTGACGCGGTCGGCCTGCGGTCGTCGTCCTCGGTGTCCAAGCACCTCGCGGCGTTGGAGGAGAAGGGTTTCCTCCGTCGCAGCACCACCATGTCCCGACCGATCGACGTGCGCCTGTTCCTGCACGAGCCGTCGGCGCGCGAGTCCTCCGACGACTCGGTGCCCGTGCCGGTGGTCGGTCACATCGCCGCGGGCAGCCCCATCGCCGCCGAGGAGCACGTCGACGACGTCCTCACGCTGCCGCGGGGGCTCACCGGTCGCGGCACGGTGTTCGGGCTGCGGGTGCGCGGCGACTCGATGGTCGACGCGGCGATCTGCGACGGCGACATCGTCGTGGTGCGGCAGCAGCAGGAGGCGCACTCGGGTCAGATCGTGGCCGCCATGATCGACGGCGAGGCCACGGTCAAGGTCTACCGCCGCCGCAACGGCCACGTCTCCCTCGAACCGCGCAACGCGGCCTACGCCCCGATCGACGGCGACCGCGCCGTCGTGCTCGGCACCGTCGTGTCGGTCCTGCGCAGCGTCTGACCTCCTCGGCCCCTGCGGCCACTCGGCGTCACGGCTTCTCATCCGAACGAAGTAATGCACTCGGCCGTCGAGTGGATGCAGACTGGGTCGAGCGAATCGTGCCTCGCCGCGGATCGGGGGCGGTCCCGTCGGGCGCACGGGTGGAGGTCGTCGTGGTGGGCATCGAGGCGGACGGCCCGCAGGACCGGGGCCTGCGGCAGTACCTGCGGCTGGTCGCCCGGCGGTTGGGCGTCGACCTGGAGTCGTGCTGGTACGAGTGCGCGCCGGACGCCACCGCCTACATCGCGCTGGACCAGCGGTTGCCCCTGCACCCGGACGACGACCTGGCGCTGATCTGGGACGAGCACACCGGGTGGTGCGCCGGGATCGAGGTCGGCCGGGGAGCCGACCTGGCCGCGCTGACCTACCTCGGGCCTCCGGTGCTGCCGCCGCCGGAGGACGTCACGGTGTTCGTGTCCGACCTGGTCGCCGGCCGTCTGCCCGACCACCCGGAACCGCCCGCGATGCCGGCGGGGGACGGGGACGACCTGGCCGACCTGCTCGTCCGGTACGCCGACGGCGGCCGGGCCAAGGTCCCCTGACCGGACGAGGTCAGTCGGCCGGGCCGCGCAGGGTCAGCACCACGCGCAGCACGTGCTCCACGGCGGACGGGAACGCCGCACCCCGCAGCTCACCGCGGGTGGCGAGGTTGCGCCCGGCGAGGTCGAGCATGCGGTCCGCGCCCACCCGCCGCACCACGAGCGCGGCGACGTCCTCCAGGTCGAGGTCGGGGTGGTCCAGCCGGGTCAGGGCGAACTCGACGACGAGCTCCTCATCGGTCATGACCTCTCCTCCCGACCCCTTCGAGGGTAGTTGAGGACGAGCGGTCACGTCCGGGTCCGGCGGCGCGGGTTCAGGAGGACCACCAGGAGAACTCGCTGTCCGCCGGGGCGTCGTGGTGCTCGAACCGGTCCCCGTCGTGCTCGAACCGGTTTCCCGGGTGCTCGAACCGGCTGACCTGGCCGTTGTGGCGCGCGGGCTCGTCGGCGTGGCGTGCGAACCCGTTCCCGGGGTGCTCGAAGTGGGCACCGTGGTAGCCGTACCGCTCGGGCTGGTCGCCCTGGTGCTCGTACCCGTGGTCGTGGTGCCCGGAGCCGCCACGCACGCCGGCCAGCGCCTCGTCCATCGTGCGGTGCAGCCGGAGCAGGTCTTCGGTGTCGGTCAGGCGGATCGGTCGGGCCACCGTGCGCCGACCGGCCACCACGGCGAACCCGGCGCCCACCACGTCGGCGCGCTGGCGGGCCTCGACCAGCACCGCGATGCCCATCGACCCGAAGAACCCCACGTCACCGAGGTCGACCACGAGCGCGGACGTCCGGCCGTTCAGGCAGCTGAACAGGGCTTGGCGCACCTGGCGGAAGGTGTCCACGTCGAGGTCGCCGTGCACCGCGGCCACCACCACGCCCTCGTCCCCGACGTCCTCGACCGTCACCGACGGCTGGTCGACATCCCAGTGCACGCCGCTCCCTCACCCCCGACCTCGCCCGCGGACCCGGGTCCTGTCCTTCCACCTTTACCCGCTCGGCAACCGGCCGACACCGCCAACGTGGCGATGACGACTGGTCCGGGTCGGGGACCGTACCCCGGCGGTGGCGGGGGAGCGGGGTGGGCGGTCAGGAGCGGCGGGCCGCGGCGTCCCTCCGGAGGGGCTCGCCCAGCGCCCGGACGAGCCGGCCGAGGTCGAAGGCGCGGCGGCGTTCGGCCTCGGTGCCGTGGCGGTCGTCCGGGAAGGTCGGGTCGAACCCGGTCACCACTCGCCGTCGACCGCGTGGTCGAACGCGGGGGAGGCGGAGCCGCCGAACGGCCCGCGGGTGGCGTTCGGGTCCTAGCATCGGAGGATGCGGGAACTCTTCGAGCGCTACGTCCGCGCCGGCCTGGCCAAGGACGCGGGCGCGGTCGCCGCGATGTTCACCGAGGACGGGGTCTTCGACGCCCCGCTGATGCCGCCCGGTGGCCCGTTGCCGGCGCGGATGACCGGCCGCGACGAGATCGAGGCCGGGCTCGCCGCGTACTACGCGCGGCCGGCGCACACCGAGCTCACCGTCCTGCTGGACCGGTCGCGGTTGGTGCTGCACACCACCGACGACCCGGCGGTGTTCATCGCGGAGATCGACACCGCCTACGAGAAGGCCGGCGAGGTCACCCGGATGTCCCTCGTGCAGATCTTCCGGCTCCGGGACGGGAAGATCGCCCTGCTGCGCGACTACTTCGCCCCGGAGCACCTGGACTGACCGGCCGCGCTACCCGCTGCCGAGGCAGACGAACGGCCGCCGCAGCGGGTCGACGGCGATCGCGTCCGCCAGCGCCACGGCCGGTCGGGCCCCGGCGGCCAAGCGGCGGTGGTAGTCGTCCATCGCGGCGGCGCACGCCTGGTCCCCGACCCGGCTGAGCGGCGCGATGACCAGCTGCGACCCGCTGGCCAGCAGCGCGCTGGCGAAACCCAGGGGCTCGTCACCGGGGCGGATCAGGTTGAGGGCCAGTTCGCAGGCGGCCAGCACGACCTGCCGCGGCGGGTGCGCGAGGCC
>NZ_JBFAAX010000604.1:0-3436 GCF_040639995.1 Actinosynnema sp. NPDC023658
TGGGGGGCGCACCACACGCCCGCGTCCACCTCGCGTTCCACCCCCAGCGCCGCCTGGTGGCGCGCCACGGGGTGGGTGGGTTTGTACCCCACCGCCACCCGACAACGCTTGCGCACCCGCCGGACCAGCTCCAACGCCTCGGGGACGACCTCTCCGGCCCGCGTCCACGCCGCCACCGCGCCCGCCGCGTCGGCCGGTGGCAGGCCTTCGTCGACCAGCCGGTCCCGCACGGCCACGCGCCACTGCTCGTCGGTGGCCCGGCCCGCGGTCGCGGGTCCGGACAGGGAGAACGACACCCGCGCCAACGCGCCGCGCGGCAGCCCGAACCGGTCCTCGATCGGCGCGTCGGGCGGGAACCGCCGCAGCACGCCGTCCAGGTCGAGCAGCAGGAGGGTCGGCGCGCTCAACGCCTGCCCACCCGGCCGAGCAGCAGCACCGCCGCCGGGATCAGCAGGAACACCAGCGGCACCTTCGACAGGAAGTACAGCGCGACGCTGGCCAGCGCCACCGCGGTCAGCACGGCGGTGTTGATCCGCGGGTCGAGCTGGAAGCCGCGCCGGGCGGGCGCCTGCGGCGAGGCCATCGGACGTGGGTCGACCTGCGCGAACAGCGGTCGCGGCGCGGGCAGGTCACCGAACAGCTCGTACAGTTCGCCGCGGGTCTTCGAGGTCGTGACGCGGGCGGAGCGCTCGCCGTACTCGTCCACGCTCAACCGCCCCTCTCCGAGGTGCGTGCCGAGCAGTTCGAGCGCGTGCTCGCGCTCCGCGTCGCCGATCCGGATGTCCCGCTCGCTCACCCGGTCGAGCCTATTCCTTCAGCTCGCAGATGACCGTGCCCTGGGTGACCGTCGAGCCCGGCTCGGCGGCCAGACCGGTGACCACGCCCGCCTTGTGCGCGGTGACCGGGTTCTCCATCTTCATGGCCTCCAGCACGACGATCAGGTCACCGGGCTCGACCTGCTGCCCGTCCTCGACGGCGACCTTGACGATCGTGCCCTGCATGGGCGCCGTCACCGAGTCGCCGGACGCCGCCGCGCCGCCCTTGCCGCCCGCGCGCTTGCGCGGCTTGGCCTTCACGCCCGCCTTGGCGCCACCGCCGCCACCGCCGCCGAACGCCAGGTCACCGGGCAGCGAGACCTCCAGCCGACGCCCGCCGACCTCGACCACCAGGGTCTGCCGCGAGTCGGTCTCCTCGACCTCGGCGCCGTCGGTGAACGGGGCGATGGTGTTGTCGAACTCGGTCTCGATCCACCGGGTGTGCACGGTGAAGCCGTCCTCGGAGCCGATGAACGCCGGGTCGCGGACGATCGCGCGGTGGAACGGCAGCACGGTCGCCATGCCCTCCACCACCATCTCGTCCAGCGCGCGCCGCGCCCGCTCCAGGGCCTGCGCGCGGTCCTCGCCGGAGACGATCAGCTTGGCCAGCAGCGAGTCGAACTGGCCGCCGATGACCGTGCCGCTCTCCACGCCCGCGTCCACCCGGACACCGGGGCCGGACGGCGCGGTGAACGTGGTGACCGTGCCGGGGGCGGGCAGGAAGTTGCGGCCCGCGTCCTCGCCGTTGATGCGGAACTCGATCGAGTGGCCGCGCGGGGTGGGGTCCTCGGTGAACCGGAGCTTCTCACCGGCGGCGATGCGGAACTGCTCGCGCACCAGGTCGATGCCCGCGGTCTCCTCGCTGACCGGGTGCTCCACCTGCAGGCGGGTGTTGACCTCCAGGAACGAGATCGTGCCGTCCACCGCGACCAGGTACTCGACCGTGCCCGCGCCGTGGTAGCCGGCCTCCTTGCAGATGGCCCGCGCGGAGGTGTGGATCGAGGCGCGCTGCTCGTCGGTGAGGAACGGCGCGGGCGCCTCCTCGACCAGCTTCTGGTGGCGGCGCTGCAACGAGCAGTCGCGCGTGCCGACCACGATGACGTTGCCGTGCTGGTCGGCCAGCACCTGCGCCTCGACGTGCCGCGGCTTGTCCAGGTAGCGCTCGACGAAGCACTCGCCGCGGCCGAACGCGGTGACCGCCTCGCGCACCGCGCTGTCGAACAGCTCGGGGATCTCCTCCAGCGTGCGGGCGACCTTCAGCCCGCGGCCACCGCCGCCGAACGCCGCCTTGATGGCGACCGGCAGGCCGTGCTCCCGCGCGAACGCGATGATCTCGTCGGGGCCGGACACCGGGTCCTTGGTGCCGGGCACCAGCGGGGCGCCGGCGCGCGTGGCGATGTGCCGCGCGGTCACCTTGTCGCCCAGGTCGCGGATGGCCTGCGGGGTCGGCCCGATCCAGGTCAGGCCCGCGTCCATCACGGCCTGGGCGAAGTCGGCGTTCTCGGACAGGAAGCCGTAGCCGGGGTGCACCGAGTCGGCCCCGGCGCGCTTGGCCACGTCGAGGAGCTTGTCGATGGACAGGTAGCTGTCCCCGGGCGTGCTCCCGCCCAGGGCGAACGCCTCGTCCGCCAGCCGGACGAACGGGGCGTCCCGGTCCGGGTCGGCGTACACGGCGACGCTGGCCAGACCGGCGTCCCGACAGGCACGGATGACCCGGACGGCGATCTCACCGCGGTTGGCGACGAGGACCTTGCGCAGCGACACGACGTCCTACCTCCTGGCAAACGCTGGAACTTCGAGCGGCAATGGTCGGGGAGTTTAGTGACCCGTCAGTACCCGGTGACCGAGAGACAGCTCACGCTTGGGTGGAACAATCGGGAATCGTGACACGACCGCCCTCAGCCGCGCTTCTGACAGCTTGCGCAGCTGTGCTCACCGTGGTCGCCGGCCTGGTCATCGCCTGGTCATCGCGCCCTCCCGCGGCACCCGACGCGGCCGCCGCGCCGCCCCAGGACGAATTGCGGTGCGGTGCGACGGCGTGCCGTTCGGTGGTGAAGCAGGAGGTCGGTGTCGATTCAGTGGAATTGGTCGTCGGCGAGGGCGCGGGCCGGATCAGGACCAGCGGCGCTTCGGGGCCGAACATCTTCGAGCTGACCATCGCGTCTTCGGGAGCCCGGATCGACGCCGGCTCGTTGCAGTGCGTGGACGGCGAGGTCTCGGTGTGCCTGGTGCGCGGCGAGGTCGGCGGCGAGGCGCTGGGCGAGGTGCTGGTGCGCAGGTCGGGGGCCTGGTCGCGGGCGCAGAGGCCGTACGTCTCCAGCGGGGCCTACCTCGCGCTGCAGGACGTGGACAAGGACGCGGTCGTCGACGTGGTGGCCGTGCAGCGGGCGTGCCGGGCGGGTTCGGAGTGCTCGTTGCGGTTCGCGCAGGTGTTCTCGTTGGCCGGCGGGGGCGGCGAGCTGGGCTGCACGCCGGTCGTGGAGGGGGTCGAGTCGCTGCCCGGCTGGCCGACCGTCACCCCGGACCCGTCCGACCTGCGGCAATGCGACGCCTGACCCCCGTGCCGCCGTTCTGAGCGTTCAACTCGGGTGTTCCGGGCGTAGGACTCTCGCGACGCGAAC
>NZ_JBFAAX010000605.1:0-3434 GCF_040639995.1 Actinosynnema sp. NPDC023658
CAGGGAGTCGATCGCGGACCGGGACACGAAGCCGCGCTCGCGCAGCTCGTCCAGCCACGCCAGCAGGCCGCGGTAGTGGCCGTCGACGTCCAGCACCACCACCGGCTTGGCGTGCATGGCCAGCACCCGCGACGTCCACACCTCGAACAGCTCCTCGCAGGTGCCGATGCCGCCCGGCAGCGCCAGGAACGCGTCGCCGTGCACCTCCATCAACGCCTTGCGCTCGCGCATGGTGTCGACCACCAGCAGCTCGTCCGCGTCGGAGTCGGCCGCCTCGCGGTCCACCAGGCCACGCGGGATCACGCCGGTGGTGCGGGCGCCGCCCTCCCGGGCCGCCCGCGCCACCTCGCCCATCATCGACGTGCGGCCACCGCCCCACGTCAGCGCCCAGCCGCGGGCCGCGATGCCCGCGCCCACCTCCGCCGCCAGGTCCAGGTAGCTGCGCGGCACCGTCTTCTGCGACCCGCAGTACACCGTCACCGTGGTCAATGCGCGTCCGCCCACGCCTTGTGCGCGTCGTTCACCACGCGCACCGCGTCGTCGATGTCGTCGGTCAGGTACAGCAGGTCCAGGTCCTTCTCGCTGACCTTGCCGCTGTCCAGCACCGAGTCCCGCACCCAGTCGTACAGGCCCTGCCAGTAGGCCTTGCCGAACAGCACCACCGGGAACTTCGTGACCTTCTTCGTCTGCACCAGCGTCAACGCCTCGAACAGCTCGTCCAACGTGCCGAAGCCGCCCGGCAGGCAGATGAACGCCTGCGAGTACTTGATGAACATCGTCTTGCGCACGAAGAAGTAGCGGAAGTTCACGCCCAGGTCGACCCACGGGTTCAGGCCCTGCTCGAACGGCAGCTCGATGCCCAGGCCCACGGAGAACCCGCCGGCCTCCGAGCAGCCCCGGTTGACCGCCTCCATCGCACCCGGACCACCGCCGGTGATCACCGCGAACCCGGCCTCGGCCAGCGCGCCGCCCAGCTTGCGGCCGATCTCGTACTCCGGGTGGTCGCGGCCGGTGCGGGCGGAGCCGAAGACCGTCACCGCGCTCGGCACCTCGGCCAGCGCGCCGAAGCCCTCGACGAACTCCGCCTGGATGCGCAGCACCCGCCACGGGTCGGTGTGCACCCAGTCGCTGTGACCGCGCGAGTCCAGCAGCCGCTGGTCCGTCGTGGTCAGCTCGTCGCGGCGCTCGCGACGCAGGACGACCGGTCCGCGCTGCTTCTCCTTGGGGTGCTCGTCCACGCTGTCCGTCATTGCCGGGAGTCTAGCCTCGGGCGACGGTCAGCCCAGGAAGCGGCGCAGCACGTCGGCGCACCGCCGGATCTGGTCCACCGGGACGTTCTCCTGCTGCGTGTGCGCGAGCGTCGGGTCGCCGGGACCGAAGTTCACCGCGGGCATCCCGAGGGCGGCGAACCGGGCCACGTCCGTCCAGCCGAGCTTCGCGACCGGTGTGCCGCCCGCCGCCCGCACCAGCTCCGCGGTGGTCGGTGCGCCCAGGCCCGGCAGCGCGCCCGGCGAGCTGTCGGTGACCGTCACCTCGTAGCCCTCGAACAGCTCCCGCAGGTGCTGCTCGGCCTGCTCCGGGGTGCGGTCGGGGGCGAACCGGTGGTTCACCGTGAGCACGGCGTCGTCCGGCACGACGTTGCCCGCCACCCCGCCGCCGATCCGCACCGCTTGCAGGCCCTCGCGGTACCGGCAGCCGTCGATGTCGACCTCGCGCGGCTCGTAGGCCTCCAGGCGGCGCAGCGGCTCACCGAGGGCGTGGATCGCGTTCACGCCCATCCAGCCGCGCGCGGTGTGGGCGCGGACGCCGCGGGTGCGGACCTCGACGCGCATCGTGCCCTGGCAGCCCGCCTCGATCACCCCGTTGGACGGCTCGCACACGATCGCCAGGTCGCCGTCCAGCCACTCCCGCAGCTCGCGCTCGACCCGACCCAGGCCGTTGCGGACCGCGTCGACCTCCTCGCAGTCGTAGAACACGAACGTGAGGTCGTGGCGCGGGTCGGTGACGGTCGCGGCGAGGTGCAGCATCACCGCGTCACCGCCCTTCATGTCGACCGTGCCGCAGCCGTGCAGGACGCCGTCCTCCAGCCGGGACGGCAGGTTGTCGTTGATCGGCACCGTGTCCAGGTGGCCGGCCAGCACGACGCGGGACGGGCGGCCGAGGTTCGTGCGGGCCAGCACGGCGTTGCCGGACCTGGTCACCTCCAGCGCGGTCTGCTGCTCCAGGGACCGCTGGACGAGGTCCGCGATGCGCTCCTCGTCACCGGAGACGCTGGGCAGGTCCACCAGCGCGGCGGTCAGCTCGACGGGATCGGCGGCGAGGTGCAAGGTGTCGGCCACCCGGCGCACGTTACCGTTGGCACCCGTGAGCACCGCAAACCCCACCGGCGCGTACGGCGTCGGACTCGCCACCGTCACCCCCACCGGCGCCGTGCTGGACGTGTGGTTCCCGTCGCCGTCCCTCGGCGGAGCGGACCCCGGCGTGGCGCTGCTGTCGTCCGCGGAGGTCTCGGCCTCCCTCGGTGAGGCCGCCGCCAAGCAGCTCGGCGCGGACGCCGAGCGGGACGTCGAGGTCATCGGCGTCCGGGTCGGCATCGGGTCGCTGTCCGACGCGCCCACCTCGACCTACGACATGTGGCTGCGGCTGCACCTGCTGTCGACGCGGCTCGTCCGGCCGCACGGCGCGAACCTCGACGGCATGTTCGGGCTGCTCAACAACGTCGTGTGGACGAACTTCGGCCCGTGCGCCGTGGAGGGGTTCGAGGAGACGCGGCTGCGGCTGCGCGCCCGCGGTCCCATCACCGTGTACGGGGTGGACAAGTTCCCCCGGATGGTGGACTACGTCATGCCGACCGGCGTGCGGATCGCGGACGCGGACCGCGTGCGGCTGGGGGCGCACCTGGCGCCCGGCACGACCGTCATGCACGAGGGTTTCGTGAACTTCAACGCGGGCACGCTCGGCACGTCCATGGTGGAGGGCCGCATCTCCGCCGGTGTGGTCGTCGGTGACGGTTCCGACATCGGCGGCGGCGCGTCGATCATGGGCACCCTGTCCGGCGGCGGCAAGCAGGTCATCTCCGTCGGGGAGCGCTGCCTGATCGGCGCGAACGGCGGCGTGGGCATCTCGCTGGGCGACGACTGCGTGGTCGAGGCGGGCCTCTACATCACCGCGGGCACCAAGGTGACCGGCGCGGACGGGACCGTGGTCAAGGCCGGTGAGCTGTCCGGCATGTCGGGCCTGCTGTTCCTCCGCGACTCCACCACCGGCGCGGTCAAGGTCCTCCCCCGCAAGGGCAGCGGCGTGGCCCTGAACGCCGCCCTGCACGCCAACGACTGACCCCTGGGCCTGACCCGTTTTGACGGACATCTGAGATCAGGGGGCGCGTGCCCCCGGAAGGATGTCCCATCATGGAGCCCATGGGCAGGAAGAAGCGG
>NZ_JBFAAX010000606.1:0-3431 GCF_040639995.1 Actinosynnema sp. NPDC023658
GTCGGGAAGTCACCGCCTCCTCGCCCTGCGCCTGGCCGGGCACGGCGAAGACGTAGACGACGTGGTCAGATTACTGATGCAACAGCGGAAAGTAGAACTCTCCCAGGCCATCGAAATGTTGCAGCTTCTACTGGAGAAAGGTCTGGTCGATCGGGAAGACGTGGTGCGGGTTCTCAACAACGTGAATGTCGAGGCTGGCGGTATACCACCGATGCGCACCATCGAAGGTGCCCGTCTCGACGACGACGAGGGCTAGTAGGACTTCGTTAGGTGCTGTCGACCTGCGTGTCCTGGCGGTCGGTTGTGGTCCAGTACTCCAGCCGCACTTGGGTGACTATGTGCATTCCCGCTGGTAGTGACTCTTCCCAGCACGGTCCGGGCCGATCTCGGTCTTGGCGGTCCGGAAGCAATCCTCGACCGCCCACAGCTTCCGGCGACCCGCACAAGTTCGTCACCGGGTGCGCCGGTGAGGCCGAAGCACAGGCAGAACGCCAGTTCGCCAGGATCGGCGATGGTGCGACGGTCAGCAGTCACCGTGACAGGTCGCTGTACTGGTCGGGGTCGGGCGGGAGGGGCGCGGCGGCCCAGTCGTACAGCCGCGGTCCTTCGGCGCCGTCACCGGCCGAGCGACGTTTCCCTGCACTACTTCGCCCTCAACGGCACCGACCACCTCACCCACGCCGAACAGAACGCCGCCATCGCCGCCTACATCCGCTGGCGCAACGCCCGCGCCACACCCAAGACCGGCTTCGCCACCGACTCGCCCATCCGCACCTGGACCCATTACCCGGCCAAGACTGCGTGACAACCCACTAGTGCCGCTGCGAGTCGGCGCACCTCGACGCGGTCCAAGGGCTCGTTCGGCGCGGCGGTCCGCTTGGACTCAGCGGAGGTGGCTTCCGCTTGGTCCCGGGCAGGGCCGGTTTCGTGCCTGCGGCTTCGAGGAGTCCTCGCCCTGGGCTTTCTGCTTCGCGCGGCTCATACGATTCCTCCGTCGTACTCCCTGCCGATGTGGACGGTGAACCCGTAGCCGTTCTCCTCCGCGAACCGCGTCAGCTTCGCGGCGTCACGCTTGGCATCGGCGAGCGTGACCTCGATGGCGCCCGAGATGCCGCCGTACTTCCCGTAGTTCAGCACGATCACGTCGACGTCGCGCCAGGACAGGTCGCCGTGGATCTGGGCCTCGATGTAGTTGTACACGTCCACGCCGCCCTGCTTCTCGACCTTCGCGCCCAGCTCCGGGTCGCGCTTGAAGCTCGTGGCCTCGGCCGCCGCGACCCGGGCGATGTACGGGTCGGTGTAGGCGAAGATCGACTCCGGGTAGTTCGCGCTGACGAACGCCATCCCGGACTGGAACATGTCGTTGCTCCAGCTGTCGCCCGGGGATCGGGTGGTGCGCCAGTCGATGTCCTGCTTCCAGTAGATGACCGAGGAGCCGTACCGGGCGGAGACCCCGTACACCTGCGACGGCCCGACCGCGGCGGCGTACTTGGGCAACTCGCGGGGCTGGACGTAGTTCGGGTACTCCTTCTGCAACCTGCGCCGCTCCACCGCTTCCGGGGACGTGTCGTCCTCGTCGAAGGGCACCGGGGTCGGTTCGGTGGCGAACTTGCCGCCGAAGATGCTGAGCGGGGTTCCCTCCGTGCGCTTCAACGCGGCCGCGTACCCGAACCTCTCCTCCGCGCCACCGCGCGGACCGGGATCGACCGACGCCTGGGACGTGCCGGTCTCCCAGACGTTGCGGAACCGCCCCTCGTCGTCCGCCATGAGGAGGTCGAGCAGCGAGTCCGCGTTCGTGTCCACGCCGATGTTCCGGCCCGGCGGCACGGAGAAGAAGAAGTTGGACGCCAGCCGCCGCGCCCGCAGCGCCTTGAGGATGACGGGGAGGTCCTCGGGTTCGTAGGTCGTCTTGAACTGGGCGTTGAGCTTCTCCAGCCGGGCCTCCGACAGGCGCAGGTCCTTCTCGTGCTGGAGCAGGCCCTTGCGCTCGGCCGCGACGAGCGCCCAGACCTGGTTGACGGTGAGCTTGCCGTAGACGTCGGGCCGGAACTCCTGGAGTGCCTTGATGTCCATCAGGTCGGTCGCACTGGCCACCATGCGCTGCGTCCCGCGCTGCTCCGGGTCGTCCGACACCGGGATGGCGAGGGGCATCGGCTCGAACCCGGACGGGTCCTCCTCGGCCTCGCCCTTGCCACCCTCGCCGCGCAGCTTCTCGAGCATGCTCCTGTCCGCTTTCCGGCTCTCCGCCGTCCAGCGCTCGCGGTCCTCCTTCATCCAGGACCTGCGGACGATGCGGAGGTCCTCGGTGACGTTCACCTGCGCGACGTCGTCCTTCTTGCGCTTGCGCTTCGACAGCTTGACGTCGACCGATTGCTTGCCCTTGTCGGGTTTTTTCTTGGTCGTGGTCCGCTTTCGCGTCGTGGCGGTCTTGTTCTTCTTGGGTTCCATCGCTGTGGGTCCTCCCCGTCAGACCGCTGCGGCCTGGTAGGCCAGCACCAGGCCGAGGCCGGTCAGGCCTTCTTTGTCGCCGTCGAGCACGAACGTCCAGCCGTTGCCGTCGACGCGCAGGTCCGGGGTCAGCAGCAGCTTGCCCTGGGTGAGCGCCATCGAGCGGTCGCCGTGCAGCAGCAACCGCGGCGCGGTCCCGTCGGCCGAGTCGAAGCGCGGGTAGATGCCGGTGATCCGCCGCCCGGTGAGGTCGGGCAGCATGTCCGGGCGGAACGGGAGGGTCAGCTCGGTCCCGTCGCCGTCGACGAACTCCTGCCACTGGTCCGGGAACTCGGTCGCGATGTCGAAGTAGCGGGCCGCCGGGTAGGGCTTGAGCATCCCCTTCACCGCGTTCGCGAACACCTCGCCGCCTTGCGCGGCCGTGTACCGCAGGGTCAGCACGACGTCCCGCAGCGCCGTCGGCCGGCGGCCGGTCAGCTCCAGCCGCCACGTGGACACCGCGCCCGTGCCCTCGAACGGCAGGTAGCGGGGGTCGTCGTAGCGCAGCTCGAACAGCCCGTTGTTCTCCTGGTCCTCTCCCGGTTGGGACAGCGCGACCTGCTGACTGGCCCGCCAGTCGCCGCGCAGGGTGGCGGGCGCCGGCTCCTTGGGGTCGACCAGGTGGCGCACCGCCTTCGGGTCAGGCGCCAGCACCGTCTTGTGGCCCACCTGCGTCAGCGTGGCGTTGGGCTGCACCGCCGCACCGCCGCCGTCCACGAACGTGACGGCCAGGGTGCGGATCTGACGCCGGAAGTGGCCGGGGAAGTCGCGGTCGAACAGCTCTTCGGGGAGCGTGAACTCGCACGACCCGCTCGCGGCCAGCCTCAGCGCCGCGGCCGGGTCCAGTTCCAGCAGCGACACCTGCTTGGTGATCTCCAGGCCGCGCGCGCCGGTGTCGGCGTGCGCCTGACCCAGCCGGTCCAGGTCCAGCCCGAGGCTGTCGC
>NZ_JBFAAX010000607.1:0-3421 GCF_040639995.1 Actinosynnema sp. NPDC023658
CGACGGGCCGAGTTGTTCTGCGACGCGTACGGGATGCCGGTGGCCGGGCTGGGGCGGCGGGCGTTGGCGCCGCTGGACGCGCTGGACAAGCTCGTCGAGGACCCCCCTGGCCGGGCCAAGACCCGCCGGCTCCAGGTCGCGGGCGCGTTCCACACCGCGTTCATGGCGCCGGCCGAGGAAGCGCTGCGCGCCCGTGCCGCCGGCATCGCGGTGAAGGACCCCGCCCTGCCGCTGCTGTCCAACGCGGACGGCGCGGTGGTGACCGACGGCGACGAGGTGCTGAGCCGACTGATCTCCCAGGTGACCCGCCCCGTGCGGTGGGACGCCTGCCAGGCAACCCTCGCCGGGCACGCCGTGAGCGCGGTGGTCGAACTGCCGCCCGCCGGCGCGTTGACCGGCCTGGCCAAGCGCGAACTGAAGGGCACCCCCACCTTGGGCCTCAAGACCCCGGACCAGCTCGACCAGGTCGTCGAGATGATCACCGCGACACCGTCGGGGGTGTCCGAGTGACCACCTTCTCGACGCCCACCGGCTCGGTCGGCACCCGCATCATCGGCCTGGGCAGCTACCAGCCCGAGACGATCGTCAGCAACCACGACCTGAGCCTGCGCATGGACACCTCGGACGAGTGGATCCGCGACCGGGTCGGCATCGCCAACCGCCGCGTGGCCAAGCCGGACGAGCGGCTGGTCGACATGGCGGTCGAGGCGGGCGCGAAGGCCGTGGCCGACGCGGGCCTCACCCCGTCCGACGTCGACGCGGTCATCGTGGCCACCTGCACGATGCCGTCCCAGATCCCCAACGCGGCGGCCCAGGTGGCCGACCGGATCGGGGTCAAGGCGGCGCCGGCGTTCGACCTGAACGCCGCCTGCGCAGGCTTCTGCTACGCCCTGAGCACGGCGTCGGACCTGGTCCGCGCCGGCACGGCGAAGCACGTCCTGGTCATCGGCGCCGAGAAGCTCACCGACTGGGTGAACCCGGACGACCGCTCCACCGCGATCATCTTCGGCGACGGCGCGGGCGCGGCGGTCGTCGGGCCGTCCGACGAGCCGGGCATCGGCCCGGTGTCGTGGGGCAGCGCGGGCGACCTGGTGGACATGATCCACGTCGCGGACCGCGAGTCGTTCATCTTCCAGGAGGGCCAGTCGGTCTTCCGCTGGGCGACCACGCAGATCGCGCCGATCGCCCTCAAGGCGGTCGAGCTGGCGGGGCTGGACGTGTCCGATGTGGACGTCTTCGTGCCGCACCAGGCCAACCTGCGCATCATCGAGGCCATCGCGAAGCGGTTGCGGGCCAAGGGTGCGCGTGAAGACCTCGTGATCGCACGTGACATCGTGGACTCCGGCAACACCTCGTCCGCTTCCATCCCGCTCGCGCTGGACCACATGCGCGCGGCGGGAGAGGTGCGCAGCGGTGACGTGGCGCTGCTCGTCGGCTTCGGAGCCGGCCTGTCCTACGCGGGACAGGTCGTCCGGCTGCCGTGACCGCAATCCGAGACTCCGGTGGGACCGACCAGCCGGCGAAGCAAGTAGAAGGAAGGGATTTTCAGTGAGCAACGAGGACATCCAGAAGGGGCTCGCCGAGATCGTCGAGGAGGTCGCCGGTGTCGAGGCGGCCGACGTGACGGCCGACAAGTCCTTTGTGGACGACCTGGACATCGACTCGCTGTCCATGGTGGAGATCGCCGTGCAGGCCGAGGACAAGTTCGGCGTGAAGATCCCGGACGACGAGCTGGCCAACCTCAAGACCGTGGGCGATGCGGTCAACTACATCGCCAGCAACGCATGACCAGTAACAACGACGTCGTCGTCACCGGGCTGGGTGCCACCACCCCGCTCGGTGGCGATGTCGCCTCCACCTGGGACGCCCTCCTGGCCGGTCGCAGCGGTGTGCGCACCCTGACGGCCGACTTCGTGGCCCGCTTCGACCTGCCGGTCAAGATCGGTGCGCCGCTCGCGGTCGAGCCGACCGAGGTGCTGCCGCGCGTCGAGGCCCGCCGGTTGGACCGCTGCGAGCAGGTCGCCGTGGTCGCCGCCCGGCAGGCGTGGGCGGACGCCGGGTTCGGTGACGACGACGTCGACCCCGAACGGCTCGGCGTCGTGGTCGGCACCGGCATCGGCGGCGCGATGACGCTGCTCGACCAGGACGACCTGATCGAGGCCTCCGGCCTGCGCAAGGTCTCGCCGCTGACCGTGCCGATGCTCATGCCCAACGGCCCGGCCGCGCACGTCGGCCTGGACCTGAAGGCCCGCGCGGGCGTGCACGCGCCGGTGTCGGCCTGCGCGTCCGGTGCCGAGGCGCTGGCCTGGGCGTGGCGGATGCTGAAGACCGGTGAAGCGGACGTGGTCGTGGCCGGTGGCGCGGAAGCGTGCATCACCACCATCACCATGGCGGGCTTCATCCAGGCCCGGACCATGAGCACCCGCAACGACGACCCGGAACGCGCGTCGCGCCCGTTCGACGTCAACCGGGACGGGTTCGTGCTCGGTGAGGGCGCCGGGATCATGGTGCTGGAGCGCGAGGACTTCGCCCGCGCCCGCGGCGCCCGGATCTACGGCAAGCTCGCCGGCATCGGCACCACCTCCGACGGCCACCACATCACCGCGGCGGACCCGGAGGGCATCGGCCAGTCCAGGGCGATCGCGAAGGCGCTCCGCTCCGCGGGCGTCGACGCGGCCGACATCGGCCACGTGAACTGCCACGCCACGTCGACCCCGGTGGGCGACGTGATCGAACCGCAGGCCGTGCGCCGCGCGATCGGTGACCACCCGGTGCTGACCGCGCCCAAGGGCAACCACGGCCACCTGCTCGGTGCCTCGGGCGCGGTGGAGGCGATCACCACGCTGCTGTCGGTCCGCGACGGCATCGTGCCGCCGACGCTGAACCTGGAGGACCAGGACCCGAAGGTGCAGCTCGAGGTCGTGACCGGTGAGCCGCGCAAGATCGACCTGGTCGCCGCGGTCAACAACTCGTTCGGGTTCGGCGGGCACAACGTCTCGCTCGTCTTCACCCAGGCCTGACGATTCCGGCCGAACGTCCACACCAGGAGCTTCGTGATGACTGCCCTTGCGTCCCGACCGGCGAACCCGGAGGCGGGCGAGCTCGATCCGCGTGATCCGGAGGTTCGGCTCGCGCAACTGCTGGACCCCGGGTCGGTCACGCCGTTGCGGCCTCGTGACGGCAGCGGCATGTTCGCCGTGCGGGGGCGGATCAACGGCGCGAAGGTGGTGGCCTACTGCAGCGATGCCATGCGGATGGGTGGCGCGTTGGGGTCGGAGGGTTGCCGGCACATCGTGGAGGCGATCGACACCGCGGTGCGGGAGCGCACGCCGGTGATCGGGGTGTGGCATTCCGGTGGGGCGCGGTTGCCGGAGGGCGTGGAGTCGCTGGACGGCATGGGTCAGATGTTCGCGGCGATGAT
>NZ_JBFAAX010000608.1:0-3421 GCF_040639995.1 Actinosynnema sp. NPDC023658
CAGCAGCGCCTCGTGGGTGATCTCGACGGTGTCGCGGTCGCTGGTGAGGAGGCGGGCCCGGGTGAAGGCGTCCACCACCGCGGCGGGCAGTTCCCGCAGCGGTACGCGGCGCCGGGTGTCGTCGGTGCCGTCCCCGATCCGGACCAGCCGCAGGAACGCCGTGCGCGCCAGGCGTTGCCCGTCCTCGTCGAGCGAGGCGAAGGTGGCGTCGGCGGTGGTGGCGAGGGCGTGCTGGATGCCGCCCGAGTCGCGGTAGCCCTGGACGGTGAGCGTGGACCCGTTGCGCTGCTGCCAGCACACGCGCAGGGCGTGGGCGAGCAGCGGCAGCCGTCCGGCCTCGTAGCCGGAGGTCGCGCCGAGGTCGGTGAGCAGGAGGTCGACCAGGCCGGTCTCGATGTCGAGGCCGGCCAGCCGGGCGGGCATGACGATGGTCTCCCGCAGTTCCGCCCGACCCATCGGGCCGACGACCAGCGGGGCGTCCTGCAGCGCCGCCCGCAACGGCGGGTGGTCGGCGCAAGCGGCGTGGAAGTCGGCCCGAACGCCGAGCACGACGAGCGCCTGCGCCGGGTCGGCGGCCAGCTCGGCGAGCCGGTCGACGTACGCCTTGCGCCTGTCCTCGTCGGCGCACAGCGTGAACAGCTCCTCGAACTGGTCCACGACGAGCACGACGCGGCCTTCCCCGTCGCCCGGATCCACCTCGGGTTCCGCCGTGGGGGTGCACACGACCACCCGCCACCGGTCCGACCCGGGCAGGGCGGCCTGCGCCAGGCTCGGTACCAACCCGGCCCGGAGCAGCGAGGACTTGCCCGCGCCGGACGGCGCGATGACCACCTGGATCCCACCCTCGCGGCTGCGCCGGTCCATCAGGCTGATCAGGTCCGCGACCACCGCGTCCCGGCCGAAGAACCAGTCGGCCTGCTCGGCCTCGAACGCCGCCAGACCCGGGTAGGGGCACTCACCGCTCACGGGCCCGAAGGTCCGCACCCGCTCACCCACGCCGTCGCCCAGGTGGACGTGCTGGTCGCGCGCCACCTGGATGACGCTGCTGCCATCGGACGCCCAGGCTGCTTGCGAGACCCGCTGCCCGTCACCTTCGAGTTCCACCACCCACCCCCAAGCGGCCATTATGGCCTCGACAGCTCTGCGCTATTCCGCATAAATACGTCTTGTCCCCTGCGGAGCCACGTCCGGCTGACGGTCTCGGTCGTGCGCACGAAACTGCCACGCGGCGAATGCCTGCTGTGCGCCGGGTCCTACCTGCGGGTTTGTCGGGTTCTTTCTCTCGTGCGCCTTCTTCCCGCATGGATGGGCAATTCCGGCGTCGTATTCCGGTCGAGTATCGCCTGAAGGTGGTCTTCACCCGATTCGGTGGTAACTCCGCCCGCCCTTCTCCCGCGCCACGCGCTCGACCAACGCCACCGCCGTGTCGTCGACCGGCGGTCGCCAGTGCGGTTCGGCGCAGCACGGCGACCTCGTTGCCCGCGGTCATCCCGTCGGCGTGCGCGATCCTGCTACTTTCCTCGGTATGAAGGCGATCAACCGACGGATGGTCGTGACCGCGCTGGTCGTGGTGGCCTGCTTCGCCCCGGCGGCCGCTCCGGCAGCCGCCCCGGCGGTCAGCGCCGAGCCCGCTGTGGCCACGGCTGACGTGGGTTACGCCAAGCCGGGCGCCACGGCGTACCTCGACTGGCGGCTGCTGGACCGGATCCGGCGGGCGAACGCCTACGCGGAGAGCCGCCCCGGTTTCGTCGGGATGGTGGTGCGGGACCGCAAGACCGGCGCCGTCCGGCGCAACATCCACTCGGGCACGCTGATCTGGGCCTGCTCCACGCCCAAGCTCGCCATGGTCGTCGACCTGCTGCTGCGCAACGACGCCGGCACCGTCAGCCTGACGGCCGAGGACCGCGACCTGATGCACCGGATGCTGAACTCCAGCGACGACAACGCGGCGCACACGCTGTGGACCCGCTACGGCGGCGAGCAGGAGTTCGCGTCGCGCTTCCCGTCGTACGGGATGACCGACATGCGGTTCACCGACCAGCACCCGCACCACTGGGGTTGGATCCTCACCACGGCCGACGACCTCGATCGGCTGATGAACTACGTGCTGACCCGGCTCCCGGCCGCCCACCGCGACTACATCGTCAACGAGATGCGGTCGGTCGCCGCCAACCAGCAGTGGGGCGTGTGGGGCGCCGGTGCCGCAGCCCGGCCGGGCAACAAGGACGGCTGGTCCGACGACAACGACGACGGTTCGTGGCTGATGAACTCGGTCGGCTTCGTCGGCCCCGACGAGCGCTACACCCTCGCCATCATGAACAACACCCAGACGGTCGAGAACGGGTACGCGGTGGGCATGGAGACCACGACCCAGATCAGCCGGATCATCTTCGACGGTTACTTCGGCTGATCGCGCAGTCCGCGCCCTGAGGCCGGCGGAGATCACCAGGCGACCGCAACCAACCCGGCCACCAGCGATACGACGGCCGCAGTCGACCTCCGCCGCGAACAGCACACCAGGTCCTCCGTCGGGTCGTGCACTACCGCGCCGTTCGCGCAGATCGCGGGTGGTGAGCGCCGAGTCCCGCTACACCGGTGCGAGCCTGCGCGGTGCACGGGGCCGGTGATCAGCACGTCCCGGCCGCGGTGGCGTCCGACGACGCGCACGGCGTCCCGCGACGTAGTCCTCCGCACGGCCGAAGGGAAGCGAGCCCGATGCACGTCGAACGACAGGACACCGTCGAGGACGCCGAGCGGCTGCGCGCCCGGCTCCGCCACGTCCGCTGGCTGGGCGGCGGCAGCGGCAGCGGCAAGTCGACCACCGCCCGTCGCCTGGCCGGGCACGGCCTGCACCTCTACGCGACGGACGACGTGATGGCGGACCACGCCGGTCGGTGCACGCCCGAGGACGCGCCGTACCTGCGCGGGTTCGCGGAGATGGACATGGACGAGCGGTGGGTGAACCGCTCCCCGGACGCCATGCTCGACACGTTCCACTGGTTCCAGGGTGAGGGGTTCCACCTCATCGTCGAGGACCTCCTCCGGCTCCCGGAGAGCCCCGGCGTGATCGTCGAGGGCTTCCGGCTGCTGCCGCGCCTCGTGCGGCCCTACCTGACCGAACCCGCCCAGGCCGTCTGGCTCCTGCCGACGCCCGCGTTCCGCGAGGCCGCGTTCGCCTCCCGCGGCACGCTGTGGGACATCCCCCGCAGGACCAGCGCTCCGGAGAAGGCGCTGCGCAACCTGCTCGACCGGGACCGGATGTTCACCGATCGCCTCCGGGCGGAGGCCGGGGGCCTGGGGCTGCCCGTGATCGAGGTCGACCCCACCGTGACGGAGGACGACCTGACCGAGCGGGTCACGCAAGCGTTCGGCCTGTGACCGCGGGTTGGTCGCATCGTCGGGTGGTGCACACCACCCGACG
>NZ_JBFAAX010000609.1:0-3421 GCF_040639995.1 Actinosynnema sp. NPDC023658
CGGTGCGCGCCGGGTGCGTCGTCACCGGCGGAGGTGCGTGCGGCCGTGCGTGCGGCGGCGCGGATGGCGGCGCGGGTGGAGGCCGGGTCCGGTGGTCGACGGCGAGGGGTCGACGGCGAGGGCCGGGCCGGTCGGACAACCGTCCTCTGTGGAGAGTGGTGCGGCGGTCATCCGGAGCACGGTGCACTTCCGCGCCAACGCGTTCGCATCGAGAAGTCTCCCTCGTCATCGTCGACGGGCAGGCCGGGCCGTCCCGCACCGTAGCCGGCGGCGGGACGGGGCGTCAACGCTCAAGGTTGCTAAAATTGTTAGCGCTAACGAATAGGCCGAACGAGGGAAGTTCGGCCACCTCGCGATTACTTTCCGAGGGTCGAACGTGATTCGACGAGGTCAACCCGCAGCTAACGATGTTATCGCTCACACCGAGTCGCTCCGGGCAATTGACGGTCGGGTTCACCGGTGGCTACGTTGCCGGTGGAGCCCGGCTCGTCGACGCGCCGTCCACTTTGGAGGATCCGATGCCCGATCTGCCAAGAAGGCAGCTGATGAAGCTCGGCGCGGTGGGCGCCGGAGTGGTGCTGGCCCCGGGCGGTTGGACGGCGGTGGCACGGGCCGGGTCGGCCGCGCCGCCGGAGGTGCGGGCGGTCAACGACCTGGCGCTCTGGTACGACAAGCCGGCGGGGTCGGAGTGGCTGCGGGCGCTGCCGATCGGCAACGGCCGCCTCGGCGCGATGGTGTTCGGCAACGCCGACACGGAGCGGTTGCAGCTCAACGAGGACACGATCTGGGCGGGCGGCCCCCACGACTACACGAACACGCAGGGCGCGGCGAACCTGGCCGAGATCCGCCGACTGGTGTTCGCGAACCAGTGGACGCAGGCGCAGGACCTGATCAACCGGACCATGCTGGGCAACCCGGCCGCGCAGCTGGCCTACCAGCCCGTGGGCGACCTCCGGCTCACGTTCCCCTCCCCCGGCACGGTGTCCGGTTACCAGCGGTGGCTCGACCTCACCACCGCCACCACCGTGGTGACGTACGTGGCGAACAACGTGCGGTACCGGCGCGAGGTGATCGCCAGCGCGCCGGACCAGGTGATCGCCGTGCGGCTGACCGCCGAGACGCCCGGCTCGATCTCGTTCACGGCCTCGTTCAGCACGCCGCAGCGGGCGACCGCGTCGAGCCCGGACGGCACCACGATCGGCTTGGACGGCAAGTCCGGCGACCAGCGGGGCATCGCCGGCTCGGTCCGGTTCCTCGCGCTGGCCAAGGTCGTCACCGAGGGAGGCTCCACCAGCAGCTCCGGCGGCACGCTGCGGGTGTCCAACGCCACCAGCGCCACGCTGCTGATCTCGGTCGGCACCAGCTACGTCGACTTCCGCAACGTCGCCGGCGACTACCAGGGCATCGCCCGGGGACGCCTCAACGCCGCCCAGGGCACGGCGTACGACGTGCTGCGCAGCCGGCACGTCACCGACTACCAGCGGCTGTTCGGCCGGGTCAGCCTCGACCTGGGCCGGACCTCGGCGGCCGACCAGCCGACCGACGTGCGGATCGCGCAGCACAACAGCACCACCGACCCGCAGTTCTCCGCCCTGCTGTTCCAGTACGGCCGGTACCTGCTGATCTCGTCGTCGCGCCCCGGCACCCAACCGGCCAACCTCCAGGGCATCTGGAACGACCAGATGGCGCCGTCGTGGGACTCGAAGTACACGCTCAACGCCAACCTGCCGATGAACTACTGGCCGACCGACACGACGAACCTCTCCGAGTGCTACGAGCCGGTGTTCCGGATGATCAACGACCTCACCGTGACCGGCGCCCGCACCGCGCGTGCGCAGTACAACGCAGGCGGCTGGGTCACGCACCACAACACCGACGGGTGGCGCGGCTCCTCGGTCGTCGACTTCGCCGCAGCGGGCATGTGGCAGACCGGCGGCGCGTGGTTGGCCACCATGATCTGGGACCACTACGTGTTCACCGGCGACGTGGAGTTCCTGCGGTCGTACTACCCCGCGTTGAAGGGCGCCGCCCAGTTCTTCCTCGACACCCTGGTGGAGGAACCGACGCTGAAGTGGCTGGTCACGAACCCGTCGAACTCTCCCGAACTGCTCCACCACGCGAACGTCAGCGTGGCCGCGGGTCCCACGATGGACATGCAGATCCTGCGCGACCTGTTCGAGGGCTGCGCCCGCGCCTCGGAGGTGCTCGACGTGGACAGCGATCTCCGTACGCGGGTCCGCGCGACGGCGCAACGGCTCGCCCCGATGCGGGTCGGCTCGCGCGGCAACATCATGGAGTGGCTCTACGACTGGATCGAGCCCGAGACCAACCACCGGCACATCTCCCACCTGTACGGCCTGCACCCGAGCAACCAGATCACCAAGCGCGGCACCCCTCAGCTGTTCGAGGCCGCCCGCCGGACCCTGCAGCTGCGCGGTGACGCCGGCACCGGGTGGTCGCTCGCCTGGAAGATCAACTACTGGGCGCGGATGGAGGAGGGCGGCCGGGCGCACGACCTGATCCGCTACCTGGTCACCCCCGACCGGCTCGCGCCGAACATGTTCGACCTGCACCCGCCGTTCCAGATCGACGGCAACTTCGGCGCGACCTCCGGCGTCGCGGAGATGCTGCTGCACAGCCACAACGGCGAGCTGCACCTGCTGCCCGCCCTGCCGCCGGCCTGGTCCACGGGCAAGGTGGACGGGCTGCGTGGCCGCGGCGGGTACACCGTCGGTGCCGCGTGGAGCGGCGGTGCGGCCACGGAGCTGTCCGTGACCCCCGACCGCGACGGCGTGGTGAAGGTCCGCAGCCGGGCGTTCGCCGGGACGTACGAACTGCGCGACGCGACCAGCGGCACCGTGATCCAGCCGGAGCGGGTCGAGTCGGACCTGATCCGGTTCACCGGCCAGGCGGGCCACACCTACCGGGTGACCGCGCAGGGGCGTCCGCCGCTGGTCGAGCCGGGGGTGAACTACTACCTCGTGGCGCAGCACAGCAACAAGCGGGCCGACATCAGCGGCGCGTCGACCGCCGCCGGCGCCCTCCTGGTCCAGTGGGCGGCCACGGGCGGCCTCAACCAGCAGTTCGACTTCCTGCCCACCGGCGACCAGTACCGGATCCGCGCCCGGCACAGCGGACTGGTGCTCCAGGTGTCCGGCACCGCCACCGGCGCCGACATCACCCAGCAGCGGGACGCCGGGACGCCGAACCAGCTGTGGCGGCTGGTCGACCAGGGCGGCGGCGTGGTGAGCCTGGTCAACCAGCAGAGCGGCCTGGCGATGGACGTGTGGTCCGCCTCCACCGCCGACGGCGCCAGGATCTCCCAGTGGACGGTGACCGGCAGCACCAACCAGCGCTTCCTCCTCCCACGCGCCTGACCTGCTCGTCCGGTTTCCCGACCGGCCGAGGTCGGCCTCGTCCC